>JAUWLK010000111.1 GCA_030613745.1 Flavobacteriaceae bacterium
CCATATAAAAATATTGGCATTGTACCTATTCCAGAATGTGCACCATAGGCTGTTCCGATTGATCCTGTTGCTGCAGAAATATAATCAGTAACCAACATAGTTGATACAAATCCCATACCCATTCCTCCGTATTGTTCGGGAATTGAAATACCTAACAACCCCATTTCACCAATTTTACGCATTATTTGTTCGGTTAGCTCATAATCTTTATTTTCAAACCTTTCTTTATGCGGCCAGACTTCTCGGTCAATAAATTCAATTACTGATTCCTTCATCATTTTATGTTCTTCAGTAAATTCTTCAGTAATGAAGATATCTTCATATTGAACTTGTTTTATTAAAAATTCGCCTCCTTTTATTGTTTTCATGGTTTTTTTAAATTTTAAGTTTTAAGTGTTGAATGTTAAATTCAATAATTATTTCAATCTTTTTTGAGTGGTCTTCACTATTTTGGTTAGGATATTAATCATATCTTGAATTTGTTTTAAATGATTGGAAACATCAATATTGGTTAATTTAGATCTATCTAATAATTGTAACCAATATCTAGTTTCTCGAGCCTCTTTAGATGAAATAGACATTTTGTACAAAAAATCTTTTTTTGAAAACGCGGCAGATGCTTCTTGAACATTTGCCCCAATACTAGTTCCATTTCTAAGGATTTGTTTTGAAATAATGTATTCGTTTTCTTTGATCAATTTTTTATACAGTCTAATTATATCTAATGCAAATTCAAAACTTTTAGTTTCAATTAAATTTTCTTTCTTTTCCACTCATTAATCATTTAAAATTTAGCATTCAAAACTTATAATTAAGAGAGTAATTCGAAAACTCCGGCAGCACCTTGTCCTGTACCAACACACATAGTAACTACACCATATTTATTTTTTCTTCTACGCATTTCATTAAATAATTGTACAGAAAGTTTTGCTCCGGTACACCCAAGAGGGTGACCCAATGATATAGCTCCTCCATTTACATTAACTATATCTAGATTTAAATTTAATTCTTTTAATACAGCCAGAGATTGAGAGGCAAATGCTTCATTCAGCTCAAATAATTCAATATCATTTTGTTTTAATCCAGCACTTTTTAAAGCCTTTGGTACTGCTTTTACCGGACCAATACCCATAATTCTAGGTTCAACACCAACAGCGGCATATGAAACCATTCTGGCAATAGGTTCTAGGTTTAATTCTTTGACCATATCTTCACTCATCACTAAAACAAAGGCAGCTCCATCACTCATTTGAGAGGAATTTCCTGCAGTTACACTTCCTCTATTTGCAAAAACAGGGCGTAATCTTGCCAAAGCATCTTTTGAAGTTCCTCTTCGTGGACCTTCATCAGTATCCACTACATATTCTTTAGTTTGTTTTTTACCATTATTATCAATGTATATTTGTTCAACAGTAATAGGAACAATGTCATCTTTAAAAGTTCCATTATCAATTGCTTTTAAAGACTTCATATGTGAGTTAAATGAAAATTCATCTTGTGCTTCACGAGAGATATTGTATTGATTGGCAACAGCTTCTGCCGTTAAACCCATTCCCCAGTAATAATCTTCATGTCCTTCACTAGCAGATTTATAATTAGGTACTGGTCGATATCCTCCCATAGGAATATAACTCATACTTTCAACACCACCGGCGATGATACAATCTGCCATCCCTGATTGAATTTTAGCAGTTGCAATACTTATTGTCTCCAATCCTGATGCACAATATCTGTTAACCGTAACACCAGCAACTTCATCAGTTTTTAAACCCATTAATGAGACTAAGCGCCCTATATTTAATCCTTGTTCTGCTTCGGGCATCGCGTTACCTACAATTACATCATCAATTCGCTTTATATCTAATTGAGGTACTTGTTTTAATAAGTGCTCAATAGTTTCGGCAGCTAATTCATCTGGTCGTTTAAACCTAAAAACACCTCTTGGTGCTTTACCAACTGCAGTTCTAAATCCTTGTACTATATATGCTGTTTTCATATTATTTTAGATATTTTGACTTTAGACTAATAGATATTAGACCAATTGTCTATATTAAATTTTTTCTTTAAATGAAGATATCATTTTTTGGATATCATGAATCTTTGTAATTAAATTCTTATATTTTTCTTCAGAAATATAATCTAAACCAAATGCAATAATTATTTGAGTTTCCCATTCAAATGCAGATCCTAAACTTATTTCCAAAAAATTAACAAAATGCTTAGATGAAGCTTTGCTAGCACCTTCTGCAATATTAGAAGGAATAGAAACGGAACATCTGTTTAATTGACTAACTAATCCAAATTTTTCATCACTTGGGAAAGTATTAGTTATTTCATAAGTTTTAAAAACTAATTCTAAACTAGATTGCCAAATTTTTAATTTTCTAAAATTATGTTTTACCATATATATAAGTCTTAAGACTACTGTCTACAAGTCTAACGTCTTAGTTTCTAAGTGGTTTACCTGTTTTTAAAGTGTGTTCAATTCTTTCCAGTGTTTTACGCTCAGTCAATAAAGATAATGTTGCTTCACGTTCAAGATCTAATAAATATTGTTCACTTACTTCTGTTGGTTCTGATAAATTACCTCCAGCCATGATGTAGCCTAATTTATTGGCAATTTTTTTATCGTGTTCTGATGCGTATAATCCTTTTTCTAAACTATCAGTACCTACCAAAAACATTCCTAAAACTTGTTGTCCTAAAACTTTAACTTTTTGAGGAGTTGGTTGCGTGTAACCATCTTCAAGCATTTGAATTGCATAGCGTTTTGCAGTTGCAATTTGCCTGTCAGCATTAACAACTACAATATCTTTTCCTTTTTGGTAATAACCTAAATCATAAGCTTCATGTGCAGAAGTGGCCACTTTAGCCATTGCTATATTGATAAAAGCATCACGCAATCTATTTAATTTAACATCATCTTTTATCCATAGGTCTGATACCCTTTTGGTTATTTCTTTTGTTCCTGCTCCTGCAGGAATAATTCCTACACCAAATTCTACCAAACCAGTATAAGTTTCTGCAGTTGCAACAACTTTGTCAACATGCATGCTCATTTCACAAGCTCCGCCAAAGGTCATTCCGCGAGGAGTGATTAGGGTAGGAACTGAAGAATAACGTAAACGCATTACAGTATCTTGAAACATTTTAGTTGCCATAGCCAATTCATCATATTCTTGTTCAATAGCTAACATAAAAGCCATTGCTAAATTAGCTCCAACAGAAAAATTTGCTGCTTGATTTCCTAAAATAACAGCTTCATATTCTTGTTCTGCTAAATCAATTCCTTTGTTGATTGCTTGTAAAACACCACCGCCAATAGTATTCATTTTAGACTGAAATTCAATATTTAAGACTCCATCACCTAAATGTTCAATTGAAGCTTCAGCATTAGACCAAATAGTTTTAGCTTCACGAATATTATCTAAAATAATAAAAGCATCTTGACCAGGAATTTTAATATAAGATTTAGATGGAATATCATAATAATATTTTGCACCTTCTTTTATAGTATAAAAAGAAGTATTTCCTTTTTCTAGCATTTCAGTTATCCAATCACTTGGTTTATAACCTTCAGTTTTCATCATTTCAATTCCAGCTTCAATACCAATTGCATCCCAAATTTGAAACGGACCGTGTTCCCATCCAAAACCAGCCTTCATAGCATCATCAATTCGGTATAATTCATCAGAAATTTCAGGGATTCTATTTTGTATATAAGCAAACATTGCAGAGAAAGTTTTTCTGTAAAATTTTCCTGCTTTGTCTTTTCCTTTAACCAAAACTTTAAAACGATCAATAACTTTATCAATAGTTTTTGTCATTCCAAGTGTTGCAAACTTTACTTTTTCAGGTGCACGATATTCTAAAGTATTTAAATCTATTCCAAGGATTTGTTTTTTTCCTTTATTATCAACAGTTTTTTTGTAAAAACCTTGTTTAGTTTTACTACCTAACCATTTGTTTTCCATCATTTTGTTAACAAAATCAGGTAAAACAAATGAATCATGCATTTCATCATTTGGACAATTATCAGCAACACCATTTGCTGTGTGAACTAAAGTATCTAATCCAACAATATCTACGGTTCTAAAAGTTGCAGATTTAGGCCTGCCAATTACAGGTCCAGTCAATTTATCTACTTCTTCTATGGTTAATCCTAATTCTTTAACTGTATGAAACATACTCATGATACCAAAAATTCCAATTCTATTACCAATAAAAGCAGGTGTATCTTTAGCAAGAACTGAGGTTTTTCCCAGGTATTTTTCACCGTACATCATTAAAAAGTCAGTTACTTCCTGATTACAATTCGGACCAGGAACTACTTCAAATAGTTTTAGATAGCGTGGTGGGTTAAAAAAATGAGTTACAGCAAAATGTTTTTGAAAATCTTCACTTCTTCCTTTATTCATAAATTGAATAGGAATACCAGAAGTGTTAGAAGTAATTAATGTACCTTCTTTACGATATTTTTCAATATTCTCAAAAACTTGTTGTTTTATATCTAATCGTTCTATAACAACTTCAATAATCCAATCAACATCTTTGATTTTGTATAAATCATCTTCTAGATTTCCTGTAGAAATTCTTGATGCAAATTTTTGATTGTATATTGGAGATGGTTTTGACTTTAAAGTTAACTTTAAACTATCATTAACAATTCTGTTTCTAACTACTTTATTTTCTAAAGTTAAACCTTTTGTCTCTTCTTGTTTGTTCAACTCACGTGGAACAATATCTAACAACAACACTTCAACACCAATATTGGCAAAGTGGCATGCAATACCTGATCCCATAATTCCGGAACCAATTACTGCTACTTTTTTGATATGTCTTTTTTTCATAAATAGAGTTAATTTATTTTTAATTTTATATACTAATCATTGTCAAAAATTGCCTTTTGATTAATTAATTTGTTTATTAAATCGGTTACTTCAAAAAAATGATTGATTTTTTCTTCAGATATATTTTCTCGTATACTTTGATTAAATTTATAAACAGATAATTTTGATAATTCTCTTTTTTCTATTCCTAATTCTGTTAATTTAATAAAAACGCTTCTTCCATCTTCAGGGTTTTTTTCTCTATATATCAACCCTTTATCTTCCATATTTTTAAGTATTCTCGATAAACTTGTGGCTTCCATTCCCATGGATGGGCCTAAGGCAGTTGATGGAGTTCCGTTATCAAAATCAATATAAAGTAAAGCCATTGCCATAGCCATAGTACTCTCATGTTTAGAGGCTTGTTCATTATATATTTTTGCTACAGCCTGCCAAGTAGCTCTCAATGCATGATCAATTGTTTTTTCTTTTTCCATCGTTCAAATATACAAAAAATATTATGCACGCATAATAAATATTAAAAAAAATTATTTTTTAAGTTTAGTTATTTGTAATTTTATAAAATATAAAAAGCATATAACCAAAAAAAACATACTATTATGATAGTTCGTGAATTGATAGGAAAATTAACTAAACAAGAAAATGTTAATCCAATTGAAAGAAATAAAATTTCCAACACATTTGTAATCGATATTCCTAGTCCTATTGAATCTTATTATAGTAGATTTCATGATATAAACATGCCTAATACTATATTATTCATTACAAAAACCCCGGTTTCTTTTGAAAGAATTTTGCGAGCTACTAAAAATATAAATATAATAGGTGGTTTAAAACTTGAAGGAGCAAAATGCGAAATAAAAATTGGTAGCAGGAAATATAACGGAATTAGGGTCAAAGGGATTGAGAAATATACTGATATTGAAAAAATTCAAAATGCATATAAATTGGAGGGTTTTGAATTTGAAAAAAATAGGCGCTTAGCAAAAAACACAGATTCTTTAATTAGAATAAATAAATTTTTTAACCTTAAAAATGTTAACAGTGGTATCTATCAATCTCAAACTAACAAGGATAGATATTATATAGAAATACCTGGAAATATAAATTGGGATAAGTTTAGAGAAATAACTTTTAGTATAAAAAATAACATATCTGTTACAAATTATGATGTAGCTAAAGGTATATTTTATGAAAATGATGGCATCTCAGAAATGATTCGTATAGTGAAACCAGATATAACTATTGAAATGGTTAAAGAAATTCAAAAAAAATATTTAGATAAACTTTCTTAATTTAATTTCTAACCTTTAATTATTTTTCATTTTACTATATTTGATTTTTATTAATTTTAGTATATGAATAACATTTTAGTTGCTGAAAATATTGTTAAAAATTTTGGTGATTTTAGAGCTTTAAACAATATTTCACTTCAAGTTCCTACTGGCAGTATATTTGGACTTTTAGGTCCGAATGGTGCAGGAAAAACCACATTTATCAGAATAATCAATCAAATAACTATGCCTGATCAAGGTGTAGTTTATTTTGATGGTAAAAAATTACAACCGGATGATGTACATTATATTGGTTATTTACCCGAAGAAAGAGGATTGTACAAACGAATGAAAGTAGGTGAGCAAGCGTTGTATTTAGCACAACTAAAAGGTATGTCTAAAAGTGAAGCAAAAAAGCGTTTGCTTTATTGGTTTGAAAAATTTGAAATTGGAGCTTGGTGGAATAAAAAAGTAGAAGAGTTATCAAAAGGGATGGCTCAAAAATTGCAATTTATTATTACCATTTTGCACCAGCCTAAATTATTAATTTTTGATGAACCTTTTAGTGGTTTTGATCCTATCAATGCGAATTTGATTAAAGATGAAATATTAAATTTACAAAAAGAAGGATCATCTATAATTTTTTCTACTCACAGAATGGAATCTGTTGAAGAACTTTGTGAATATATAGCTTTAATTCATGAAGCCAATAAAGTACTTGACGGAAAATTAGTAGATATTAAAAAACAATTTAAAACCAATACTTATGAAGTTGGATTAAAAACGGATCAAAAAAATGAACTTTTACTAGAATTAAAAGAAAGGTTTGAAATTGCTCCTGCAACATTTAAATCATTAGAAGATGATTTAAAATTAAATATCAAATTGCAAAACAAGGAAACATCAACTGAATTGATAAGGTATTTAAATAGCAAAGCCATTATCAATCACTATGTTGAAGTTATCCCCAGTGCAAATGATATTTTTATCCAGGCCGTAAATCAAAATTCATAATCCTTCCATAAGCAATAATCGAAATGAATAAATTAAAACTTATTATTAAAAGAGAGTATTTGGCAAAAGTTAGGAATAAGACTTTTATAATTATGACCTTTCTAAGTCCGTTATTGATGATTGGAATGATTGCATTGGTGGTTCTTTTGACCAAAAGTAGTATGGAGAAAACAACAACGGTTGCCTATGTAGATAATTCGGGCTTGTTTTCTGCAAATGATTTTAAGGATAATAAAACCATTCAGTTTGAAAACTTGACAGAAGTAGGTATCGAAAAAGCAAAAATTATAGTTATAGAATCTTCACATGAAGGTCTATTATATATTCCTAAAAGAGATAGTATAAGTCAAGTTGCTAATAGCATTCAATTTTTTTCTCAGGAATCACCAGGAATGGTAACCATTGGAAGTTTAGAGTCAATTCTAGAGAAAAAACTTCAAAGAGAAAAGATGCTACAGATGAATATTGATCTGGATAAACTTCAAAAAGCTAAGGTTAAGGTTGATATACAAATGTCAAATTTTACAGGAAAAAAATCTTCAAAAATGATCAATGGGATAAAGATCGGAATTGGAATGGCAGCCGGTTATTTAATCATGATGTTTATTTTAATTTATGGTGCCATGGTGATGCGTAGTGTTATTGAAGAGAAAACCAGCAGAATTATAGAAGTTATAATATCATCAGTAAAACCTTTTCAATTGATGTTGGGTAAAATAATTGGGACTGCAGCAGCTGGTTTAACACAATTTTTGATTTGGGCAATTGTTATGTTCCTTATTTTTATAGTTAGTTCTTTGGTTTTTGGAGTAGAGATGAGTACTACAAGTATGTCAGCACAGCAAATGGAACAGTTGGCTCAAAATGATGCACAATTTATGTTGACTGAAATATTAAACTTGCCACTTTTTAGTATGTTCATTTATTTTATTTTATACTTTTTGTTAGGATATTTATTGTATAGTTCAATTTATGCTGCTATTGGGGCTGCAGTAGATAATGAAACTGATACTCAACAATTTATGCTGCCAGTTATGCTACCTTTAATGATTGGAGTTTATGTAGGATTTGCTACTGTAATAAATGATCCTCATGGAACTGTTGCAACAGTTTTCTCTATGATTCCGTTTACGTCACCAATAGTAATGTTAATGAGAATTCCATTTGGAGTGCCTTGGTGGCAAATTGCAATTTCTTTAATAATCTTATTTATTACATTTTTGGCTGTAGTTTGGTTAGCATCAAAAATTTACCGTATAGGAATATTAATGTATGGTAAAAAGGTTAATTACAAAGAAATTTATAAATGGCTGAAATATTAAATAAAGGTAAAGGGTGAAAGTAAAAAGTTGAAAATAAGTAAGAAGAAAAGAGTAAGTAGTATTTTTGCTTAATGCTTAATACCAGTAAGTATAGTAAAAGTTAAATAACTAATAAAACAATTAATCATTACATAAATCAGAATA
>JAUWLK010000182.1 GCA_030613745.1 Flavobacteriaceae bacterium
AATTGCCAAAATTAACTGATTATGTTGTTAGGATACCTCCAGGATCAAATTCTGATGCACTGTGTGAAACAGTAATTACATGGGAAATTAATGAAAAAACATTTAAAACAAGAGGTTTAGATTCTGACCAAACGGTTTCAGCCATTGTTGCAACTCAAAAAATGTTGAATATAATATAAAGACAATAGGCTTTAAGCATTATGCTTTAAGCGAATAGAATAATAATTAAAAAATTTAGCTTACGGCTAAATGCCCAACAGCTTAAAGCTTTTGAAATATGAAATTAAACATAGCACTTTTAGCAGGTGACGGAATCGGACCTGAAGTTATAAATCAAGCAGTAAAAGTTTGTGATGCAGTAGCAAATAAATTTAATCATGAAATTAATTGGACACCAGCCTTAACTGGTGCTGCAGCAATAGATGCAGTTGGTGAACCTTACCCAGATGAAACTCATGAAATTTGTTTAGCGGCAGATGCTGTTTTATTTGGTGCAATTGGACATCCAAAATATGATAATGATCCAACAGCAAAAGTACGTCCTGAGCAAGGACTGTTAAAAATGCGTAAAAAACTAGGATTGTTTGCTAATATTAGACCAACATTTACATTTCCATCATTAATTGATAAATCCCCTTTAAAAAGAGAGCGTATTGAAGGTACAGATTTGGTTTTTTTAAGAGAGTTGACCGGAGGAATTTATTTTGGAGAGAAAGGTAGAAAAGATAATGGAAATACAGCTTTTGATAACTGTGTTTACACCAAAGAAGAAGTAATTCGTTTAGCAAAAAAAGGTTTTGAGCTTGCAATGACTCGTTCAAAAAAATTATGTTGTGTTGATAAGGCAAATGTTTTAGAAACCTCTCGTTTATGGAGAGAAACAGTGCAAGGGATGGAAAAAGATTATCCTGAAGTTGAAGTAAGCTATGAATTTGTTGATGCAGTTGCCATGCGTTTGGTGCAATGGCCAAATTCTTATGACGTTTTGATTACCGAAAATTTATTTGGTGATATTTTAACAGATGAAGCATCGGTAATTTCAGGTTCAATGGGCTTGATGCCATCTGCATCAGTAGGAACTGAAAACTATTTGTATGAGCCAATTCACGGTTCTTATCCGCAAGCAGCGGGAAAAGATATAGCAAATCCTCTAGCAACCATATTATCAGCAGCTATGATGTTTGAAGATGCTTTCGGTTTAGCAAAAGAAGCAGAAGCAATAAGAAATGTTGTGAATAGATCATTAAAAGAAGGTATTGTAACTGAAGATTTGTCAGAAAATAAAAAGGCATATAAAACTAGCGAAGTAGGAGATTGGCTAGTTAGAAACATATAGTTTAAAACATTTACATGGTTTAAAAAAATATCAAATTAGAATATTTAACAATTGTAAATAATAGAAAGGCTCTAAAAATTATTTTAGGACAAAAAAATAATTTGACTTCATTTGATGCAAGTTTTAACCCATTACTTTTAGAATTAGATGTTAGTAAAAATATAGGTATAGAAAGGCTTACCACGGAATTTACCCTAAATCTTACTTGTATTAAAATAGCCGAAGGACAATCTATTGTATATTTTATACACGATATTAATCAATACTTGTCCGCAACTTGTAACTAAGTTATTAATTATTATTTGGTGTATTTAATTCGCTAGAATTCAGCTATCTAGTTTTAAAATTGAAATTGTTAAAAAATTTCACGACAAGTTTTGCTCTAAAACTTATGTATTTGAGTACTTTTGCAAGATGATTTTTTAATAAATTCTATGACTCTTTCAAATCTTGACAAAGAAGAAAAAATAATTGGTAAAAAACTCTACGACTACCAACACGGTGCAATTGATAAAATTTTTGATCGTATAAATGATTCTCCAGAAAGTTTTAACTTATTATACCAATTACCAACGGGTGGTGGTAAAACTGTTATTTTTTCAGAAATAGCCAGAAGATATATTCAAAAAACCAGTCATAAAGTATTAATTCTTACACATCGTATTGAATTGTGCAAACAAACTTCAAATATGCTTACAGAATTTGAAGTTAAAAATAAAATTATTGATAGCAGCGTAAAAGAGATTACAAATGGTGATACTAATAACTGCTATGTAGCAATGGTTGAAACTTTAAACAACCGAATAAAAGAAAGTAAAGTTGAAATCGATGATATTGGATTAGTAATTGTTGATGAAGCTCACTATAATTCTTTTCGTAAATTGTTCAAAAACTTTGAAAACTGTTTTATTTTAGGAGTTACAGCTACACCTTTAAGTTCAAATATAAATTTGCCAATGCGTGAGATTTACGATGATTTGATCGTAGGCGAAAAGATACCTTCTTTAATAGAAAAAGGATTTTTAGCTGAGGCTACAACTTATAGTTACAATGTTAACCTTACATCTTTAAAAGTAGGAATAAATGGAGATTATACAGTAAAATCTTCTGAAGAATTGTACGCTAAAGATATTATGCACTCTAAATTACTTAAAGCCTATGAACAAGAATCTTTAGGTAATAAAACATTAATCTTTAACAATGGTATCAATACTTCTAGACAAGTTTACCAAATATTTAAGCAAGCTGGGTACAAAACAAGGTATATTGATAACACCAACACAAAAGAAGAGCGTAAAGACATTTTAGATTGGTTCAAAAACACTCCTGATGCTATTTTAACTTCAGTAGGAATTTTAACAACTGGTTTTGATGAGCCTAGCATTAAAACAATTATAATAAATAGAGCTACTAAATCACTGGCTTTGTATTTTCAAATGATTGGAAGAGGATCCAGAGTGCAAGGTGATAAAATAACATTTTCAGTTTTAGATTTAGGAAATAATGTTAACAGGTTTGGATTGTGGACTTCAGATGTTGATTGGCATTTGATATTTAAAAATCCTAGTTATTACCTAGATAACTTAGTAAGTGATGAAGATATTGAACGGAGATTTAAATATGTGATGCCTGAAGAGGTAAGAATACAGTTTAAAAAATCAAAAAATATTGAATTTGATATTAAAGAAGAGTATTCTAAGGTAACTAACAATGGACTTAAGTCAAAAGTGGTTTTAGAAAAGTCTATTGCACAACATGCAAAAATCTGTGCAGAAAACAGTGAAGATGTTTTTGATGCACATATTCTTTCCAGAGAACTACATGATGATATTGAATTCAGAATAAAACAATATTCTTATTGTATTTTAAAAAGCTCAAAAAACTATATCAAATGGTTAGAAGAAGACTATAAACGTCAACTTAGAGTTAAAATAAGCTTTGAATTTCACTAAATTATAAGAAAAATTTATATAGTCATATTTATTATTTATAATAATATTCAAACTTTTTGAAAAATTTAAACCAATTTTGGATTTAATATCATCATGTAAAATGACTATCAAATTATTTACCATATTCATTTCAAGTTTTATTCTTGTTCAAAGTTTTAACATTCACATTAGTGATGTTTTAAAACTTAGTGAATTAATGGAACACGCTGATTTTCATAAAGATAAATATGGAGATAGCATTTTAGTATTTATATCAAAACACTATGGTGATTTGAAACAAGCACACAAAAAGCAACACCAAGAAGAAGAAAAAAAGCATTCACATGCACCAATAAATCATGACTGTAGCTCTCAATTACAAGTATCTTTTATACTAAATAAAAATTCTTTTATCATTGAAATTCCACAATTAATGGAAAAGTCTACTAATTTTTATTATCAAGACAGGTTTTCTGCATTCGAAAAACAAAGGATTTTTCAACCTCCCAAATACATATAATTCATTTTAGTAAAATTGTTCACAAAACAATTGTGAACTTAAAAAATGAATCTAATAAATTCTTAATTTTAAAGAGTTTATATAAATGATTCTTATTTAAAATTCTTTCAAAAAAAGAATTTCATCTAAAATAATTAATGAATTATGTTAACAAACATTATTAAATTTAGCTTAAAAAATAAGCTCATCATATTTTTATTTACTGCTTTTATCATTGGGTTTGGGATTTATTCATTAACTCAAATTCCAATTGGTGCTGTACCTGATGTTACTAATAACCAAGTACAAGTAATAACTACTTCTAAAAATTTATCAACTCAGGATATTGAACAGTTTATAACTTATCCTATTGAAATTGAAATGGCCAATTTACCCGGGGTAATTGAAATCAGATCAGTTTCAAAATTCGGATTATCAGTGGTAACCATTGTTTTTGAAGATAATATGGGAACTTACCTGCCAAGGCAATTAATATCTGAAAAAATTAAATCTGCAAGTGAAAAAATACCTGAAGGCTTTGGTACACCTGAAATGGGACCAATTACTACAGGATTAGGAGAAATATACCAATATATACTTGATACAGAATCTGGATATGAAGATAAATATTCTGCAACGGATTTAAGAACAATTCAAGATTGGATTGTAAAAAGACAACTTTCAGGAATTCCAGGAGTTGTTGAAGTAAATACTTGGGGTGGATATTTAAAGCAATATGAAGTTGCCATTAATACTGAAAAGTTAAAAGCAATGAATATCTCAGCTATTGATGTTTATACTGCTTTAGAAAAGAATAATAGTATTGCCGGTGGTGGTTATATTGAAAAATTGAACAAAGCGTATTTTATTAGAGGTGAGGGTTTGGTTAAATCTTTAGATGATATTAAAAATATACCGGTAAAAACCGTAGATGGGTTTTCAATATATATAAAAGATGTTGCTAAAGTCGGATTTGGTAGTGCTACTCGTTTTGGAGCAATTACAGGTAATGGTCAGGGAGAGAAAGTTTTAGGACAGGTAATGATGTTGAAAGATGGAAATTCTAAAAAAGTTATAGAAGCAGTTAAAGACCGTGTTGCATCTATTTCAAAATCACTTCCAGAAGGTGTTTATATCAATCCTTTTTTAGAACGAAGTGAATTAATAGCAAAAACTACACATACCGTTGTAGAAAATTTAGTTTTAGGAAGTTTGATTGTGATTTTTATAGTGGTTTTATTACTTGGGAATTTACGTTCAGGATTAGTTGTAGCATCTGTAATACCTTTAACACTACTTTTTGCTTTATCCTTAATGTATTTATTTGGTGTAGATGCCAATTTAATGAGTTTAGGGGCAATAGATTTTGGAATTATAATTGACGGTTCAGTGATTATAGTTGAATATATTGCTTTTCAAATTACCTCTAACAGGCGTGAATTATTTAAGCTCAATCCCATTGAAAAACAGGAAGCTATTAACGAAATAACCTATAAAAGTTCATCAAAAATGATGAATTCAGCCGTTTTTGGCCAACTTATCATATTGATTGTATTTATTCCTATTCTCTCTTTAACTGGTGTTGAAGGAAAAATGTTTAAACCAATGGCTTTAACCTTCAGTTTTGCCTTGGTTGGCGCGATGATTTTCGGATTAACCTATGTACCTGTTATGTCATCCATTTTTTTAAGACCAACAAATGTTTCTCCGAAAAATATATCTGTCAGGTTGATGAAATTTTTAAGTGATGCTTATGAACCATCAATTCGTTGGGCATTAAATAGTAAAAAAACCATTTTAGGGATAGCATCTTTTTTATTGGTGTTTTCAATTTATCTTTTTTCAACTATGG
>JAUWLK010000205.1 GCA_030613745.1 Flavobacteriaceae bacterium
TAAAGGGGAAAGTATGTACAGTCGTATAAAAACAATTTACGATAAGTCAAACAATCCAAAAAAGATAAAAGAATTTCAGGGCAATACTCATGCTCAACATTTGTTTAAATCAGAGTATGCTGATGAATTAGAAGTTTTAATCATTGAGTTTATCAGTAGCAACTAATCAATCTATCCATATTATTAAAATTCAAAAATAATTGATTAATATACTGATATAGAGAATAATATAATGTAAATTATTGTAATTTTAAAATAATTATAAAAAAAATCATAAACACTTCAAATAAAAAGTACTTACGATCTTATGTAGCGAGGAGCAGAATCGAACTGCCGACCTCCGGGTTATGAATCCGACGCTCTAACCATCTGAGCTACCTCGCCGTTTTTTGAGTTTGCAAATATAACAACAAAAATATTTACTACAAGAAAACATCTAAAAAATTTAAATAAAATATTTTTTTTAGAAAAAGATATTATATATATTGCTCATCTAAACTAAGCAATAATGTCTGATAAAATAAAATTTGAATTAGAGTTTCCTATTCATGCTTCACCAAATTTTTTGTTTCAATATTTGTCAACTCCTGATTCTCTTGGAGAGTGGTTTGCTGACAATGTGAATTCAAGAGGTAAGTTATTTACTTTTATTTGGGATGACTCTGAAGAAGTTGCTGAAAGACTTTCTCAAAAAAATGATTTATTTATCAAATTTAAATGGGTGGAAGATGAAGAGAAAGATACTTATTTTGAAATGCGAATTCAAGTTGATGCATTAACTAATGATGTTTCATTAATGATTACTGATTTTGCTGATGAAGATGAAGTTGAAGAATCAAAAATGTTCTGGGAAAATCAAATTGCTGAATTGAAACATACTATTGGCGGTTAAATTAATAAAACTAAAATATTTGCTAAGCCTTGAAATTTTCAAGGTTTTTTTTATGTTATTTTTGTAAAATATTTTTAAACTGAATTTTGATTATGTTAAATTATAATGGACAAATTTTATCAAAAAGTAATTGTAAATTCTCTTATCAAAATCGAGCCTTTAAATATGGTGATGGCATTTTTGACACTTTAAAATATGAAAATGATAAAATACATTTTATTGAAGATCATTATTTTAGATTAATGTCTTCCATGAGAATGTTGCGTATGAAAATTTCAATGAATTTTACTCTAAAATTTTATGAAGATGAAATACTGAAGATTATAAATGAAAACAAACTTCATAACAAAGCCAGAGTTCGTGTAACAGTATTTAGAAAAAATGGTGGACTATTTTCACCTGATTCTAAGGAAGTTAATTTTTTAATAGAAGCAGAAAAATTGTTGCCTGTCCATCATGATTCTTATGAAATTGAATTGTATAAAGATTTTCCGGTCTATTCGGGTATGCTTTCAAATATTAAAACCAATAATAGAATGATAAATGTAGTTGCAAGTATTTTTGCATCAGAATTCAATTATCAAAATTGCATTTTAATAAATGAAAAAAAAAATATTGTTGAAGCTATAAATGCTAATATTTTTATAATCAAAGGTGATGAAATTTTCACACCGGCTTTAACTGAAGGTTGTGTTAATGGAATTATAAGAAAACAAATAATTGAGTTGATAAATAAAAATAGTGATTATCATATTCAGGAAACTGCTATTTCACCTTTTGAATTACTAAAAGCTGATGAAGTTTTTTTAACCAATTCTGTAATAGATATTCAATCAGTAACTAAGTATCGAAAAAAAGAATATGCAACAGAAAAAACAGAAAGATTAATTAAAATGTTTGAGAAATATGTAATGTATAAGATGTAATTATTAATTTAAACTTGGGTTTTCAGGAGCATTGGCCCAAATTCTGTAAACACCTCCAAACTTAATCAATTCATTTTTCCAAAAATTAATATGACCAACTTTGAATAAGTTTTTAAACTTATTTTCAATGACCAGCCAAGAAGTAATTGATAATTCATCTTCTAATTGTTTTTCACTCCATCCAGAATAACCTAAGAAAAAACGGATATCGTGTTTTGATAAAATATTATCTTTCAAAAGCTCTTCAACAGCAAGGAAATCCCCTCCCCAAAAAATTCCATTTGTAATTTCAATGCTATCAGGTATAAGTTCAGGAACTTTATGTACAAAATACAAGTTGCTTTCTGAAACAGGACCGCCATAATAAATTTTTAATGATGAATTAATATCAGGTAATAAATCTTTGATTATATATGGTGAAGGTTTGTTAAATATGAAACCAACAGAACCTTTATCGCTATGTTCAGATAATAAAATTACTGTGCGATTAAACGAGCTATCACATAAAATTGAAGGCTCGGCAATTAAAAGCTTTCCTTTTGCTGGTCTTTTTGTAGGCATTGTTTAAATTTATACTGGAATAAATGTACAAAAAATAAATTAATAAAAAAACTCTCTTTAATTTAAAGAGAGTTTTTTATTTTGATAATCAGTTTATTACCGATTAATTTACAGAAGCTTTTAATTCAGATCCTGGTTTAAACTTCACAACATTTCTTGCTGGAATTTTAATAGTAGCTCCAGTTTGAGGATTTCTACCATCTCTTGCTGCTCTTTTAGCAACTGAAAAAGAGCCAAATCCTACTAAAGAAAGTTTACCTCCTTTTTTAAGTGTACCTTTTACATTAGCCATCATTGAATCTAAAGCTTTTCCTGCAGCAGCTTTTGAAATTCCTGCATCTGCAGCCATTGCTTCAATTAAATCTGATTTGTTCATAATTTAAATTTTTTTAAAAATTGGTTAAATATTAATTTTGCCTTTCAATAGCTCAACAAATATAGATTTTATAAGGGTTTACACAAGTTTTTAGCTTTGAAAGTTACCATATTGTTAATAATTCATATAAAATTGTTGATAAACTCAGAATATTTTTACTTTATTCCATAAATTAAAAGGCTTACAGCATTTTTGAATTCTCATTAAACGTGAACCCATTTAATAAGCTTTTTGTATCCATTTTGCGTTTTCCAGCAATTTTTAATTCTAAAATATTGATAAAACCGTTTTTAACTGCAATTTTTAATTCTTTTTTTGTAAAAACTACTTTTCCTGATTTTAATGAATGTTTTTCAATTATTTTTTCTGTTTTGTAAATTTTAACTTCCATTTTATCACCATTATTAATCAAAGTTGTCCAAGCACTTGGATAAGGACATAATCCTCTAATTTTATTGTAAATATTATTTAAAGTATCATTCCAATAAATTTTGCAATTTTCTTTATTCAATTTTGGAGCTGGTTTTGTTTCTTTAGAAGACTGTTTTATAAGTTGATAATTTTTACTTTGAATAAGTTTGACAGTTTTTACAATTAATTTACTCCCGATTTTCATTAAAACATCATGTAATTCCCCTGCAGTAGAAGTAGAAGGTATTTCAACTTCTTTTTGTAACAATAATGCTCCTGTATCAATTTTTTCATTAATAAAAAAAGTTGTCACACCAGTTTTTGTTTCTCCATTAATAATAGCCCAATTTATAGGTGCAGCGCCTCTATATTCAGGTAGGAGCGAAGCATGTAAATTAAATGTCCCAAGTTTTGGCATATTCCAAACATCTTTTGGAAGCATTCTAAAAGCCACAACAATTTGCAGATCAGCATGTAAATCATTTAATAATTTTAAAAAATCAGGATTTTTTAAATTAGTTGGTTGTAAAATATTCAAATTTTGATGTAAAGCATATTCTTTTATTGCAGATTGTTTTAACTTTCTTCCACGCCCTGCATGTTTATCTGGTGCTGTAATAACACCGACAATATTATAATTTGCTTCAATAAGAGCTTGCAATGATGCAACAGCAAAATCAGGAGTTCCCATGAAAATTATTCGCAAGTTATTCATGTTTTGACCTTTTCAAATTTATTTTGCGAAGTTAATTGTAAAGTCTTTTTTTCAACCATTAATTGTAAAGTTTTTATGATATATTTTTTATCGTAAGGCAATTGATAAATTATTTCATCTGCTCTTAATTGTTTCATTGTACTAAATAAAGTGATAATTTTAAATGAAATTTCTTCAAAATCTATTTTTTGATTGTTCTTTTTTTGAGAAATACAAACATCGCAAATATTGCATTTTTCTATATTATTTTCACCAAAATATTCTAATAATTGTATGTTACGGCAAATTTTATCATTCAATATATATTCAATAATGGCATCTGCTTTTTTAATTTTTGTTTTGTTTTTATTTTCAATATTCCTAGATATTCTATTGATAATAAAATTATCTTCACGCGGCACTAAAAATTTTAATTGAGAATCGGTATTTGCTTTTTTATAAATAATTATTTTATCAAAATCTAGTTGAATTAACAGTTTGATTACATGCTGTTTAGGTATGTTTAACTTTTTTGCAATGCGTATCTCGCTTATAGGGATAAATTGATCAAAAGTACCACCATAATTTCTAAGAATTATTTTGAGTATTGCATCTAATTTTGGATTTCTTTTTTCATAATCAAATAGGTATGAGCTTGAAACAATTGTTTTTAAAGCCGATTTTTTATTGACATTTTGTTGAATTTCAATTATGTTTTCATTCTCTAAAATATTTAAAGCATTGTATGTTTTTAAAATGGGAAAATTATAGATTGAACAAAAGTTTTGTAAATTAAAAGCATAGGTATTTTCAGAAAACTCACCCGGACTAATTTGATAAAATTGATTGATT
>JAUWLK010000089.1 GCA_030613745.1 Flavobacteriaceae bacterium
AATTTTAACGAAAAATGGAAAGACAATTTTAAAGAAGTTATTGAAAAATTAAACTCCTTAGTCAAAGAAGGAAAAATTCGTCATTATGGTGTTTCAAATGAAACAGCTTGGGGTGTTATACGACATCTTGAAGAAAGTAAAAAAAATAATCTTACCCGTTGCAAAACCATTCAAAATCCGTATTCATTATTAAACAGAACCTTTGAAATGAGTTTGGCAGAAATTTCCATGCGAGAAAGTGTAGGTTTATTAGCTTATTCTCCTTTGGCTTTTGGCGCTTTAAGCGGAAAATATTTAAATAAAAGTCCTAAAAATGCAAGAATGGAATTATTTCCACAACTAAAAGTTATGCGTAAATATTTAAGTAAAGAAGCTGTGTTTGCAACAGAAAAATACTTTGAATTAGCACAAAAAAATAATTTAAGCCTTACACATTTGGCTTTGGCATTTGTTAACCAACAACCTTTTGTTACCAGTAATATTATTGGAGCAACTACTGTAGAACAGCTCAAAGAAAATATTGGCAGTATTGATATTTTTTTATCAGAAGAAATTTTACAGGAAATTGATGTGATTAATGAATTACAACCAAATCCAGCACCGTAATGTTTGTTGGTTAATTTAAACTCTCGAGTTTTAGTTTATCTACCTTAATACAATAAGTAGATGACTACCTATTTCAAAAAACAGATATGCTAAAGTTATTAGAAACAAAAAATTAAAACATATGAAACATATATTTAACTTCATAGTATTTTTAATCTTTTTACAGCCTGTAATGGCCCAAGAAAATTATATTCCAACCAAAGAAAATTTAGAAGCTAGAAAATGGTTTCAGGAAGCTAAATTTGGTTTATTTATTCACTGGGGTGTATATAGTATTTTGGGAGATGGGGAATGGGTGATGAATAATCAAAATATTTCCATTAATGAATATGAAAAATTACCAACATTTTTTAATCCAACTGACTACAATCCTGAAGAATGGGTGCAAATGGCAAAAGAGGCAGGAATGAAATATATTACTATAACAAGTAGACATCATGATGGCTTTTCTATGTTTGATTCAAAAGCAACAGATTATACCATTGTTAATAAAACACCATACCAAAAAGATATTTTAAAACCTTTGGCTGAAGCTTGTAAAAAAGAAGGAATAAAGCTATTTTTTTATTATTCTTTATTAGACTGGCATGATGATAATTATTTCCCAAGAGGTAGAACCGGAAAAGATATTCCTGGCAGAAATGATAATGGTGACTGGAAAAAATATATAGCTTTTATGAAAGCTCAGTTAACAGAACTTTTGACCAATTATGGAGAAATAGGTGGAATTTGGTTTGATGGTCATTGGGATCAAAAAGCATGGGATGGCAAACATTATGGTGATTTAAAAGTAGATTGGCATTATGATGAGATTTATAGTTTAATTCACAGTTTACAACCCCAATGTTTAATTGGTAATAATCACCACATTGCTCCTATTAAAGGTGAAGATTTTCAAATGTTTGAAAGAGATTTACCAGGGCAAAATACCACAGGATGGGGAACTAATGCTGATGATATTGGACAATTACCTAAAGAAGTATGTGAAACTATAAACGGTTCATGGGGATTTAATTTAAAAGACAGGAAACATAAAACAGATAAAGAATTGATTCAATATATTGTTAATGCTGCAGGATATGGAAGTAATTTATTACTTAATGTTGGTCCGATGCCAAATGGGAAAATTCAACCCAAACATATTGAATCTTTAAAAAGAATTGGAAAATGGTTAAAAACAAATGGAGAAACAATATATGGAACTACTCAAGGACCTGTCACGCCAAACAAAGAAATGGTTTCAACCCAAAAAGGAAAAATTGTTTATCTTCATATATTAGATGCAACTAAAGAGTTGTTTTTTATAAAAGATTTTAAAGGCAAAATAAAAACAATGCAATTCTATAAAAATAAAGAAAAAGTATCCTATAAAGTAAATAATTATGGCATATTTATTGAAATTCCAAAAGATCAAAAAGATACAATAGATACGATCATTGAAATAAGGTTAAAATAAAACATCATAATCCTGTACCTTAAAAAAATTTGAGTGATTCGTTTTAAATTTAGTATCCCAATTTATTTCTTACCCTTTTTATAACTTCATCAGCGACTTTATGAGCTTTTTTAGTACCAATTTCAAGAGCTTTGTCAATTTCAGATAAATTATTCATGTAATAATTATACAATTCTCGTTCTTTAGCAAATTTATCAATAAGTAATTCGTAAAATGCTTGCTTGGCATGACCATAACCATAATTACCAGCCAAATATTTTACTCTCAAATCTTCTGTTTGAGTTTTGTTAGCAACCAATTTATACAAAGCAAATAAATTACAGGTGTCCGGGTTTTTAGGATCTTCTAGCGGAGTAGAATCTGTTTTAATTTTCATGATTTGCTTTCGTAATTGCTTGTCTGGTAAAAATATATCAATAATATTTCCTTTTGATTTACTCATTTTTTCACCATCAGTTCCCGGAACGTACATAGTGTTGTCTTGAATTTTTGCCTGAGGCGGAATTAAAGTATCTCCCATTTGATGGTTAAACCTATTCGCAACATCACGACTCATTTCTAAATGTTGTAATTGGTCTTTTCCCACAGGAACAACATCTGCATCATACAACAATATATCAGCAGCCATCAACATTGGGTAAAAAAACAAGCCTGAATTTACATCTTCCAATCTATCCGATTTATCCTTAAAACTGTGTGCTAAGGTTAATCTCTGATACGGATAAAAACAACTTAAATACCAAGATAATTCTGTTACTTGTGGCACATCACTCTGACGATAAAAAACACTTTTCTCAACATCTAACCCACAAGCCAACCATGTAGCGGCGGTACTATAAGTATTTTGTTTTAAAATAGCTGCATCTTTTATCTGTGTGAGCGAATGCATATCAGCAATAAACAAAAAAGATTCTTCTTTTGAGTTTTTAGACATTTCAATTGCCGGAATAATTGCTCCTAATAAATTTCCTAAATGTGGAGTTCCGGTACTTTGTACACCTGTAAGTATTCTTGACATTTATTATTAATTAAAAAAACAAAAATACATATTTCATTTTTACTATGTAAATTTAAATAGAAACAAAAAAAGTGGTAATTGCCACTTTTTTTAAAGTTGAATTAAATTATTTTTTAAATAGTCCTGCAATAAATAAAATTACTACAGCTCCCGCAACTGAAGTAATAAATGGTCCAAAGTCACCACCAATACTTAAGCCAAGAACACCAAAAAGCCAACCACCAAAAGCACCTCCAATAATACCTAAAATAGCATTTATTAAAAAGCCAAATCCACCACCTTTCATGATTAATCCAGCCAGCCAGCCAGCAATTGCGCCAATGATAATAAAGTATAAAAATTCCATAATTTATAAGATTAAATGGTTAATAATCAATAAATATAAAAAAAATTATTTAAAATAATATTATAGCATTATAAAAATTATGATTGCATTTACTGTTAAGAAAATGTATTTCACTGGGTGAGTTCTTATTTTATGTGATAATAATTTTTACTTTTGCTCTCAATGAAATTTTTTAAAAACATATTAATCTTATTTTGGCGTATTTGGTTTTATGGCTGGATGATTGGTACAATTATTTTTGCTCTACCTGTTTTAGTGATTGTAATATCTAGAGAAAAATGGTATCCTGTTTTTTTTAAAATTGCTCGAGTTTGGGCTAAAACAATACTCTTTGTAATGGGGTTTAAAGCTTCAGTTATTGGTGAGTTAAAGCCTAAAAAAAGAGATAGTTATATGTTTTGCCCTAACCATACATCTATGATTGATATCATGTTAATGTTGGCAATAACTGATAATCCTTTTGTTTTTTTAGGTAAAAAAGAATTGGCTAAAATTCCTGTTTTTGGATATGTTTATAAACGAACCTGTATTTTAGTTGACCGAGAAGATACGAAAAGTAGAAAAACTGCATTTTTAGAAGCACAAAGGAGATTGCAAAACGGACTTAGTGTTTGTATATTTCCTGAAGGACAAGTTCCTGATGATGAAACTATAATTCTGGATAAATTCCATAATGGTGCATTTCGATTGGCAATTGAACATCAAATACCTGTTGTACCCATAACATTTTACGATTGTAAAAAACGATTTTCTTATACATTTTTTAGTGGAGGACCTGGAAATTTACGTTTTAAGTTTCATGAATTTATTTCAACTACCAACATAACTATAAATGATAGAATAACTCTAAAAAATATGACCCATGAAGTAATATTAACATCGCTAACTGAGGAAATTAAGATAACCCAAACTTCATTTCAAAAACAGATTATTAATTAATCTTTTACTTAAAATCTAATGGATAAAATAACTTATTATGATCCGAAAGAAGAAAAACTCAATGTTATATCACATGCATTAGGATTGGTGTTAAGTATTGCTGCACTAGTTTTATTGGTAGTATATTCAAGTCTTTACGGAAGCGCTAAACATATTGTTAGTTTTAGTATTTATGGTACAAGTTTGATTGTATTGTATTCTGCTTCAACTTTTTACCATTATTCTAAAAACCCTAAATTAAGAAAAAGATTGAATATTTTTGATCATGCAGCAATTTATATTTTAATTGCAGGAACATACACACCTTTTACTTTGGTCATTTTAAAAGGTTGGATTGGTTGGACTATTTTTGGCATTTCTTGGGGGTTAGCACTAACAGGTGTTATACTAAAACTTTTTTTTACAGGTAAATATGATAAAATATCAACTTTTGCTTATGTATTGATGGGTTGGTTAATCATTTTTGCAATAAAACCTTTAGTGAACAATTTGCCTTTTGAAGGATTAATGTGGTTATTAAGTGGAGGTATTTTATATACTATTGGTGCTGTTTTGTTTAGTTTAAAAAATTTAAAATACAATCATATAATTTTCCATATTTTTGTATTACTGGGTAGTTTTAGCCATTTTATAGCTGTATTTTTTTATGTTTTACCTGAGAAGATTTAAGCTGTAGGCAAATAAGCAATAGACAAAAACACTTACTACTACTTTAGCCCTTCACCCTTACCCTTTAACCCTTTACCTACTCTTTTTGGTGTAAATACCGAGTTAATTGCATTGAAAGATCCAATAAAATAATTTTTGCATTACCATTTCTTTCAATATGATAAATTGCATCTTCTATTGCAGAATTTATATCTTCAATATTTCCTCCATGTATAAAAGGAGCAAATTTATTCAAATCAAAATTAGAAGTTTGCGATTCAAAAAAAACTAATTTATTTGCTTTATAATTTGTCAGCAATGCTTGGCGAAAAAATTGAGAACAATAATGTAAAAATCTCTTTTGAGTTTCTCTTCCTGTTTTTGCAATTTCATCACTCCATATTATTAAGTCTTGAACAACACTTGCATTCCCTTTTGCTCTAAATGCTGATCTCACCCAGGTTATAAACCATTTTTCAAAAACACTTTCATTATCATCATTATGTATTAAGTGTAAGGCTTTATTCCAATTTCCATGAGACTGATGTGCTATTTTAGCCGCCTGATTATCATCAATGGAATGTTCTATAATCAATGTTCTTTTTATATCGCTTTCACTTAACGCTTTAAAATGTAACACTTGACAACGAGATAAAATAGTTTTAATAATTTGCTCTTCATTTTCTGCAACTAATAAAAGTAATGTGTCTTGAGGGGGTTCTTCGATGAGTTTTAACAATTTGTTGGCTGCTGCTGTATTCAATTTTTCGACCATCCAAATAATCATTACTTTAAAACCTCCTTCATAAGATTTTAATACTAATTTCTTAACAATTTCTTCTGCTTCATCTACCCCAATTTGCCCTTGTTTATTTTCTATTCCTAATTGCTGATACCAATTAAACAAACTTCCATAAGGTGTATTTTCAATGAAAATTCTCCATTCATCTAAAAATAAATTGCTTATAGGATGTTTTTTAACTTTATCATTTACTGCTACTGGAAATGCAAAATGTAAATCTGGATGTGCTAATTTTTGAAATTTTAAATTACAAGCCTCATTACCTGTGTTATTCTCACCTTTTGAATTTTTGCACAAAATATACTGAGCATAAGCAATAGCCATTGACAAAGCACCGCTTCCTGTTGGTGCTACAAAAAGTTGTGCATGAGATATCCTTCCCTTTGATACTGTTTGTATCAAATGTTTTTTAATTTTCTCTTGCCCAATGATATCTTTAAAAAGCATATAATATGTTCTTTTTTACAAAGAAAATAAAAAGTTAACAGTTTTTTGATTAATCTCTTATTATTTTCAATTCTTAGTAATTCTGTAAAAAACAGTATTTTTGCTCAAAATCAAAAATATTGAACCGAAATTGAGATCCCGCTGACAATACAAGCAGCGAGATTAATTCAATTTACAATGCCAAATGTGTGGAGTCTCATTAATAAACTAATGATTATCATTACCTTACAACGAAAAAAATGTATCGGTTGCAATTACTGTGTTGAATTGGCTCCAAAACAGTTTCAAATGTCAAAGAAAGACGGTAAAGCAGTATTATTACATACTAAAGATAAAAAAGGTTTTTTTACTTTAAAATCACCTGATATATCAATTTTTGAAGATGTATCAAAAGCAAAAGAAGCTTGCCCTGTAAAAATAATAAGTGTAAAGTTAAAATAGCATTTAAGATGCTTTTATAAATTATTTAGCAATATTGAGTATATTTACCCTTTAAATTATTCGAACTTTCGTTGAGATTTTTAACATTTCTCAATTCAAAATATAAATAAAATATGAGCTGTAAATCTTGCTCAACTACAATAAATGGATTGCCTCTTGGCTGTAAAAATAACGGAGCTTGTGCATCTGGAAGCTGTGATAAGTTAACCGTTTTTGATTGGCTTTCAAACATGCCTTTGCCTAACAATCAAAAACCATTTGATATAATGGAAGTCCGTTTTAAAAACGGAAGAAAATCATTTTATAAAAACACTAAAAAAATTCCTATTTGTATAGGAGATATTGTAGCAGTTGAAACTTCTCCCGGTCATGATATTGGAGTTGTTTCCCTTAGCGGGGAATTGGTTAAAGTTCAAATGCGAAAAAAACATGTTTCAATTGACAGTAAAGAACTGAATCAAATTTACCGAAAAGCATCACAAAAAGATATTGATAATTGGATTTCAGTTCGTGAAAAAGAATCGGAGGTTCAAAAAAAATCAAGATTAATAATTAGTCGTTTGGGTTTACAAATGAAACTTTCTGATGTTGAATTTCAAGGTGATGGCAATAAAGCAACTTTTTATTACACTGCCGATGATAGAGTAGATTTTCGTCAATTAATTAGAGAGTTAGCCGGTACGTTCAGTATTCGTGTTGAAATGAAACAAGTAGGTTTGCGTCAAGAAGCTGCTCGCTTAGGCGGAATTGGTTCTTGTGGTAGAGAACTTTGTTGCTCAACATGGTTGACTGATTTCAGATCAGTAAGCACCTCATCTGCTCGTTACCAACAATTATCTTTAAATCCACAAAAATTATCTGGTCAATGCGGGAAGTTAAAATGTTGCTTAAACTATGAATTAGATTCTTATTTAGATGCTTTAAAAGATTTTCCTAAAACTGACCTATACTTACAAACCGAAAATGGACCAGCTATTTTTCAAAAAATGGATATTTTTAATGGTTGGCTTTGGTATGCCTACAAAGAAAATCCTATAAATTGGCATAAATTAACTGTTGAGCAAACCAATCAAATAATTGCTTTAAACAAAAGCAATAAAAAAATACAAAGTTTAGAAGAGTATACTTTTGAATTAGACACAACAGATGAAACTAATTTTACAGACCTTGTTGGGCAGGATAGCTTAACAAGATTTGATAAACCAAAATACAGAAAGAAACGAAGAAAAAGCAGAAATTCTAGAAATAAAAATTTTAGAAATAATCATCAAAAGAAAAACAAATAATATCCTAAATGCAATTAAAAAAAATTAAATCCATTTTATATAATACTACCCTGCTTTTAATCGTTATTTTTAGTATGACTTCTTGTACTAAAAACATGGTGTTTAACCAATACAAAAATATTGAACAAGCTAAATGGCACAAAGATTCAATTATCAAATTTAAAATAAACTCAATTGATACTATTTCAAAAAACAATATTTACGTTAACCTTAGAAATAATAAAGACTATGAGTTTAGTAATTTGTTTTTAATTGTTGGCATAAAATTCCCTAATAATTATCATATTGTAGATACTTTAGAATATGAAATGACTAATCCTGAAGGAAATTTTTTAGGTACAGGTATCTCAGATATTAAAGAAAATAAATTAGAATATAAAACCTTTGTAACTTTTCCTATTACAGGAGATTATGAAATTCACATACAACACGCTATGCGAAAAACAAGCAACATTGATGGAATTATTTACCTTAAAGGGATAACTGATGTTGGGTTACAAATTGAAAAAGCAAAATAATAATGGCTAATAAAAAAAATACAAAACCCAGATATTCAAAATTCACAAAATGGATTTGGAAAATATTTTTTGGCGGACTAGTCTTTATATTTCTTATTTTTTTATTAGCCTCTTTAGGAGTTTTTGGCAAATTACCAACCTTTGAAGAATTAGAAAATCCTGAAAATAATTTAGCTACTGAAGTAATTTCCATTGATGGAGTAACATTAGGAAAATATTATCGAGAAAATCGTACTCCTGTAAAATTTACTGATTTACCAAACAATTTAATTCAAGCTTTAGTTGCTACTGAAGATGAAAGATTTTATACCCATTCAGGTATTGATATACGTGGTACAGCGAGAGCTTTTGCTTATTTAGGTTCAAGAGGAGGAGCTAGTACAATTACCCAACAATTGGCAAGATTACTTTTTGAAAAAAGATCTAAAAACAAACTCAAAACTCTAATTCAAAAAATTAAAGAATGGATTATTGCCATACGATTAGAAAAACAATACACTAAAAATGAAATTATTACCATGTACCTTAACAAGTATGATTTTGGACATAATGCGGTTGGTATCCGTTCGGCTTCAAGAATTCATTTTGGTAAAGAACCTATAGATTTGACCATAGAAGAATCTGCTATGTTAGTAGGTATGCTTAAAAACTCATCACTATATAACCCAATGCGTCGTCCTGAAATGGTACAAGAACGTCGTAATGTAGTTTTTAAACAAATGAGTAGAAATGAGTTTATTACTGAAAAAGAAAAAGACTCATTACAAAAGTTACCATTAAAATTAGATATTAATTTAGAAGGTCATAGTGATGGAACTGCTACTTATTTTAGAGAATATGTTAGAGAATTTATGAGAAAATGGATGAAAAATAATCCAAAACCAAATGGTGAAAGTTATAATATTTATCGTGATGGTTTAAAAATTTATGTTACTATTGATTCCCGTTTGCAAAAATATGC
>JAUWLK010000001.1 GCA_030613745.1 Flavobacteriaceae bacterium
AATTTGTTCTTTTTTGGAAAGGTATTTTTAATTCCAAATTTGGAAGACTACCGCATCCACTTTTGGCGGATTTGGTTCATTTTTAAAGTAATGGATAATTCAATTGCTTTAAATAAATATCCTTGACCTTTAATTTTTGAACCAAGAATTTATTTAAATACCACTCAGTAGTATAATAATTCTTCATAGTACCAGCCTTTAAAACAGAAACCATATTGGTATTATGATATTCAATAAGTTCTAGTAATGTTTTATGTTGGTCATCTTCACCCAAATAACGTGCTTTGATAGCATTAGGAGAAACAACCTTAAATTCTTCCAATAATTGCTTATGACAATCCAATAACTGCCCATAAACATAGTCTAAATAGGAATTAAGAATTCTAATATTTTGAGAAGTACCTCTGGCTCTTCCCTTAGAAGAGACCCAATTGCACATCGAAATACTTCTTTTCAAACTGATTTCAGAACGTTTTCCGTTTACAGTAATACGAGAATAAATAGATAACTTTTGAGCGTTACTCCGAGATTTTCTAGTAAAGAAAATCACAGTAAATGTGTTGTTTGTCTGCATCTTAAATGTCTTTAGTTAAACGTATAAGGTTTGTAAAGACGAAAGTCAACTCACTTCTAAAAGTTCTATAAAGCTACAATAATTTCAAAAAATAACTACACACCGAATTGCACACCTATTATGTAGTTTTAAATGATATTAAATACTATCATAAAAATGAAAAACACTGAAAATCTTACGATTAACAGTGTTTTGATATGGTCTATTACTAGATTCGTCGGGGTGGCAGGATTACTCCGTTGCACTCCGTGATCCTTTGGTGGCATTGTTGCTAAATTAAAATCTTTTTCAATTGCTGCGCAATTCTTGTATTTTTTGTTTTTCAATCACTTATGAAAGCAAGCTTTCAACGTTCTGAAAAACAAAAAATCCCTTCAAGTTTCACTTGAAAAGGATTTTTATTTGTCGGGGTGGCAGGATTATACTTGCCTTCCGTAATTTTTTATATTTCAATCATTTATAAATTCTAAAAACAAACTGTTATCCGATTTGTTGACGATAATATAAATGAACTTGAAGTAAATTGTTTTACTTTTCTGACGCGGCAAATATATAATTAGTAATCTATCAAACCAAGATAAATACTTAAAAATTTTATTAGTTTTTATTTTCTAAAATTTCAAAAAAAATTTGATAAAAAATACTTAATAGTATCAAAATATTGTTCTCTTTTTACACTGAATTAAGTGACTGATATTAATAATCTTACTAAAAATAAGAGTGTATTTTAATAAGCCACTCAGCCCATTTTTCTTCATTTCGCTACTCTTCATTTCGGGAAAACACCTTCCTTAAAAAGATCTTGGACACAAACCTAAACTTTAGAATTTTCATTTTGCTAATCCGTAAAAAACGAAATGCTACATTCCCAACCCTAAAGTTTAAGTTTAAATCCGCTTTGTCAATCTTCAGTTCAAGTCTTTTAGTTATTCATTTTAGTTTCTACTCATAAAAAAGAGTGTTAAATAACACTTGATTTGTCATCTCCGGTAACCAATACCAAACCATTGCAAAGGTAGCCACATACCAGCCGCTAGGTCAAGGTCAAGCCCCTCGGGATGTTGAACATTTTTCTTAAAAAAATAACCGCCCATACCTTGCCCTTTCCTTTCTGTGGCTGTTTATGCCCTGTTTTGGTATTGCTAGTTACCTAACAAGCTGCCAATACAAAAAAATAATGTTTAATTTAATTTTTTTAATTATGTTAAAAGTAAAACAAAACGGAATTGCAAAAAAAGAAAATGCAACCGCTAAAAAGGAAGTGCAAGAAAAATTAATGAAACAAGCGATTGGTAAAACAATAATTCCTGTAAAAACTACTGAATCATCAAATATAGAAAAGATTGTAAATATAGATGACCGTATTCAAAAGTTTGAAAAATTAAGAGGTTTAGCTACACAACGTGAACGATTGACACAAACGTTGAATGAGTTTACAAAGTTTAATTACAATCAAGATGATTCAAGTTCATTCTATTTGAGAGATTCTCATAATTTGGAATTTAAAACTACAAATACAAATTTGATTAAATTGGTAACAACACATTTACAATCCACATTGGAACAACGTAAATCTGAAATAGAAAATCAAATTATAGCATTTGAACTCTAATCAAGTTTTAATCTTTAAATGGAAAAACCTACTCCACAAGAGTAGGTTTTTTTATGTTATTATCACAAAGATAAATTAGGAAGAGAAGGAGTATTCATACAATATCAACGCAATATAAACTCGTAAAAACTCCCATCAAAAGACTTCGGCATAAAGCCATTTCGACATCCATTGCTTATTTATTCCGATTCCTTTTGAGCTGAGATTTTAGCTTCCGTTTACCACTAGCTTAAATATTGTTTAATCACGCCTGTCGATAGACGGGTTTAAAATCAAGTATTATGTATTTAAGTAATTTACAACAAGATGAAATTTTTGTGTTTTCAGAAATGAAATCATTAAAAAACTTAACAGGAATTGAATCCCGAAGAGGATTAGAAAATGTAATTATCTCCAATGGAAAAATAGTAAATGTGGTTTCCAATAGCTACGGACATATTCCTAATGAACTGTTTTTTAAAAAAGCAGAACAAATGCTAATCGATTCAAATCTAAAATACCACAAGCAAACTATAAACCGTTCGGATAGGTCTTTTATTACAGATTTTATCATAGAAGATGATAATCAGTTCTCGGTCAAGAATAAAGAGGATTTGATATTACCAATGCTGCGTTTCAAAAACTCTTATGATGGTAGCGAAAAAACGTCTGGACATTTTGGGTTTTATAGAAAAGTATGCTCCAATGGATTGCATGTTGCAGAAACGGAAGTAGAGTTTTCAATAAAGCATCGTAAAAACAATTCGCATTTAATAATGCCAAAATTGAACCTTCTGTTCAATAAGTTTTTGGATAATGAGTTTTATACGATTGTTGAGAAATTTAACAAATTAAAAGAAATCAAAATACTGGACACTAAAGAATTCGTTCGAGAGATTCTTAAAAAAACAAAACTATTCCGGTATGAATGTAGCGACAAAAATGACAATCCCTCAAAGAAATCTCGAGAGGTTATTGAAATTCTAAATTATGAAGCTTTATTATTAAATGAAGCTCCAAATTTATGGTTAGGGTACAATGCCTTTAACTTGGTATTACACGGTACATTGAAAAAAAGTTTTTCAAGTCAGGAAAAACTGGATAAGAAATTGTTCGATGAAATATACGAAATGGCTTAATACTTTATTTTAAAAAAGGTTTCTCCAGTACCTTATCTAAACTGGAGTTTTAATTATATAACTAGCATATTATTCCGTTAAGCACATTTCCCTACATTTCGTTGCTCTGTATTTCGGGAAAAGAGCTTCACTTAAAAAAGGTCTTGGACACAACTTCAAAGATTCCGATTTACATTCCACTTGCCCACTCATTCCCGAGAAAAGTCGGGAAGTGGTCAAACTCCATTCCCAATCTCCATCTTTAAAGTTCAGTCCGCTTTTAATCGGAAAGTCAAACCTTTAATTTTTTTTAACAAAATTTTCGGCAAATCCTTCTTCTAGTCTTTACTCGATAATTCTTAAAAATTAAAGGTTTGACTTGAGCATTTTAAGGGGTTTATAATAGATAAAGCCTTTTGTTGTTTTTCGGGACAACGAAAAACAGGCATGATATAAGCACTTCTAATTTAAACACATCTATTACACTCGCTTAACTTCCCGTACGCTCCTTTCATAAATGTATTTAAAAGAATTGCTAATACCATTATGGAACTTGTCAAGACTATACAAGTTTTAGAAAAAAATAAGGTTTCTACTTCCTTGAAAACCAAAGGACCTGCCTACCGGTAGCTACGGTGTACCCACAAATATGAACTGAAAATGTTAATATTAAAAATGTATTTACAATTAATTGGTAAACAAGAGTTAACGATTTATAAACGTTGTTGAATAGTCTGAAAAATCAAAATCATAAACGTTTGTAATGCTCTTATTTTCAATGATATAAAAAGATGTGGGTACACCGTAGCTACCGGCAGGTAGGTTTTACTACGTCGCAAACACTCCTGATTTGTTTTCTAAAAGTCTTGACAAAACCCACTTCATCTATTGTGCTAGGCACGAAAGAAATCATACAAACACTCCTTAAAATTTAATTCAGTTTAAATCCAATAAGGGAAATATTAATCTAAAATATTCAATTATGAGTACACTAAAAAACAACGTACAGTTAATCGGAAATGTTGGTGGAGAACCAACTATTACAAACCTTGAAAGCGGAAAGAAAGTAGCCCGTTTTTCAGTAGCTACTAATGAGCATTACAAAAGTGGAAAAGGCGAAAAACAAACCAACACCAACTGGCATACTATTGTTGCTTGGGGAAAGACCGCTGAAATCATTGAAAAGTATGTAAGCAAAGGCAAAGAAATTGCCGTTGAAGGAAAATTAGTCTCTCGTTCCTATGAAACGAAAGAGGGAGAAAAACGCACTATAACCGAAATAGTAGCCAGTGAAGTGCTATTGCTAGGTAATAAAAATAACAAAGCCGATAAAGCGTAGTATGTAAAAATTAAAGAGGGTGTTACCTTGGAAAGCCTCACCCTCTTTTCTCCCGATAGCTATCGGGAATTAATCTCTAAAGAAAAAAACAATGAAATCGAAGATTCACGAATTCCAAAATAAATATTCAGCTATGAGTAAAGACAAAGTTAACGAAATAAAAGTCAGTTACAAGGAAAAAATAAAGACTTCAAAATCATATGCTATCAAAAGTTCAGAAGATGCGGCAAAATTACTTTTTGAAAATTGGGATACAGACACCATTGGATTGTACGAATCCTTTAAAGTATTGTTGTTGAACAATTCAAACAAAGTAAAGGGAGTTTATCAGTTGTCAAGCGGAGCCATTACAGGAACATTGGTTGATATACGAATATTATTTGCTATTATTTTAAAATCGCTTTCTGTTGGAGTTATTTTGGTTCATTATGTAAAGTATATAGTTATGTAAAGTAATCCTTTGAATACCCTATTAATACTGGATTCTTTATGAATTTACTTTACATAACAATATTAGAATTTCTTATACTAAATGAGGGTATTTTCATTTTTTACTCTGATAATGCCATCAAATAAGCGATTATACTTCCAATTCTAAATAAAAGGAGCATATTATTATGTAAAGTAATTTTGAATACTTCTCAATGATAGCAAGGGTTTAGGCGATTTACTTTACATAATCCTGCACTTTACATAATGAGAATTATGTAAAGCTTTGCATAATTCTCACAACCATCCATCAGGAAAATTAAAGCCTAGTGAAGCAGATAAAAACTTGACACAGAAAATTAAAAAAGCAGCTAAAGTTTTTGACATTAATGTGTTAGACCATTTGATTATTGTACCCGATGGAAGCTATTTTAGTTTTTCTGATAACGGATTATTATAATTTAAAACTACTATTATGGTCTATTTAAATTATAACAACCTAAATGAAGAAACCAAAGAACGATTGTTTCAAGATTCTAAAAAGGATGTTGAACTCCAATTTGGAGATGATATTAGAACCTATGCAGAAAAACATCATACAAATTATGAAACGATGATTGAAGAAGAAGCTTTACGAAATTTGTATCGTTATAGTTATGTTTTCAATATTTAATTCTGATAACAATCACAAGACCTTTGAATTTCAAGGGTCTTTTTTTGTACAAATTGCTGAAAGGAATTTAAAATCTGACGTACTACTTCACAACATTTTCAAGAATCATATTAGATGTTACCAAATCATAGTATTTAAGAGTATTTCCAATTTCAATTTCACACTTTGAATAGATACATTTATAAGGATATTAATTCAGATAATAAAGCAACTGGCTTTAGTCAGGTTGTTTGAAATTTTTGCCTGCCTATGGCAGACGAAAAGGAAAAGCAAGAGGGTAACACGCGTTGCGATGTTACATCTTGTATTTAATTGATTTTCAAGTACTTGAAAATAGGATAGATAGAGCAAGTCGTTATTTTTTATGAAAAAACGCTGGCAACCCCTGAAAACAGGTAAATATTTTATGAAAAAATGGATAAAGAGTATAAAAAAGAACGATTTGAAGGTTTGAAAATAAAAACTTCGGTCGCAAAAAAATTTAGAAAATATTGTAGGATGCTTTCCAGATCCCAATCGATGACCTTGCAATTGATGTTAGATTTTTTTGAGGATAATAGTATTTCTCCAAATGAAAGATTAGGTGCAAATATGACCACCTTGGAAAGTAAGATCAAAAAGCGTATCAATGCGCTTATTGCAATTATTAAGGACATTGAAAAACACCAGACCAAACCCACCAATGCAATGCTGCAATTGCTGTTCCAAGAAAACCCGGAGGAGAAAGAACAAGAGGAAGAGAATTTTGAGTTTGAACAACAGGAATTAATTACTGAAAATGAAGAATTGGAATACTATCGAAAGCACTATTTCAATACCCAAACCAATTATAATGATTTGAAATATGAGATCGAAACTATTTTAAAAAACACAAAATATATCAAAAGCAATTTCGGAACTGGGTATTATCGAATGAATATTACCAAAGATGAATTTGAAAACTTAAAACAAAAATTACAAGATGTACATCACCATAACAGCACAGAAAACAGGAGATAATTATTCCCAAAGTGTCACCGATTTTGTAGTAAAAAACAACTTGGGTAAGTTAACCTCTCATTTTTACTTAGACAAAATTCGGTATAGTGTCATAGAAAATAATGTGATTGATAAGCTTAAGCCTTCTTCTTTTAACTCTTCATACGCTTTTATAGGTGAAGACCCTGCTTCTAACCCTAATATATAATTTTCATTTCTTGATTGTTTTCCTCAAATCGCTTTTCTTCAAATTACTTAGCTTGTTGATAACTAATTCCCTTCTTCCTTTTTGTTTGCTAGATTCATAGATAACGATTAAAGGCTCATTAATTTGTTTAGCATACCGGTTTAAATAATCCTCCCATTCTTGGCGGTTTTTAAATTGACCGCTTTCTTTCCAGCCAAAGCCAGCATAATAGACCACTTTATTATTCTTGATTTTTAGTTGTGCATAAGCATTACTTAAGTCTTTAATATTGATTTCATATTTTTTTAAATTAAGAATGGAATGTGGTGAAGCTACAATGGCAGTTCCAAGTTCTGATTCTCCATGGGGTTGCCAATAACTTATCCAACCATGTTTATTATTTTTAGTTACTTCCCCATCTTTTTCATGTAGTGTTAAACCTACTGAAATCGTAATGTTTCCGTTTATAAAAGTTTCAAATTTCATGAGATTATTCCCCTTATCTAAACTAATAATTTTAGATTCTTTTATTAATTTTCCACCTGCATCCCAATCTTCATACTCCAAATAAAAACTAGCTCGAATTGGACCTGTAGTAATTGTTTTCCATTTGGTAAAGTTCTTTGAAAAATAATATTTGTCATCTTTTTTAATGCCAATACCACCAACACCTCTACTAATGCCCACATGAAAGTTATCTAGCCCTTCACCAGTATCTTCATGATAACTTCCTGTGCCTTCAGTTGTTTTTTTATACCATTTATTAATAACAGGGTATTCAACCTTTTTTAGCCAGGCATCAACACCGCTAGATAAAGTACCTCCCGGAACAGAATCTTCAGCCATTTTTTGTGCTGTGGGTCCATAAACTCTAAAGGCAACTTTGTTGTTTTCCCAAGTATAATCATCAGTACGTTCTGGTACAAAGCGCGAATAACAAAATGCTGTAGCTTTTGGTTGTTCTTCTGTAGTTAAAATTACTATCTCATATGCTTTTTCCGAAGAAGGGGGCAATTTTGGTTGAAATAACAATTGATCCATTTCACCATCACCGTTGGTATCAACCGTTTGAGTGATTTGAAGTTCATTATTTTCAGTGTCACGAATACCAATAACAGATAAATCTTCTACTTTTAGTACACCTTTTGACAGCTCAATGGTTTCAAAACTGCGTTCTAGAGCTAAAGTATTTTTTACTAAAATGGTAGTACTCTTATCTTTTTGAGAGCAAGAAAACATTAGAGTAATACAGGATACTATTGTAAAAAACTTATTTGTATTCATAATACGGTTTTTTATAGTGTTAATCTTCATTTGAAGGTTTTCCAATTGTAGCAAGAATTCCACCATCTACATAAATGATTTGTCCATTCACAAAATCACTTGCTTTAGAACTTAAGAAAATAGCCGCACCTTGTAAATCTTCAGGATCACCCCAACGATTTGCAGGTGTTCTGCTTATGATAAAATCGTTAAAAGGATGTCCGTTTACTCTAAGCGGAGCAGTTTGACTTGTAGCAAAATATCCCGGGCCAATACCGTTGGTTTGAATATTATATTTAGCCCATTCCGTAGCCATATTTTTAGTCAACATTTTTAAACCACCTTTCGCTGCTGCATAAGCAGAAACAGTACTTCTACCCAATTCACTCATCATAGAGTTGATATTAATTATTTTTCCTGCACGACGTGCAATCATTTTACGACCCACATACTTAGAAACAATAAAAGGTCCAACCAAATCGACATCAATTACCGCTCGAAAATCTTTAGTTTCCATATCTTCCATAAGAACTCTTTTAATAATCCCAGCGTTGTTAATTAAAATATCAATAGAGCCAACTTCTTTCTCAATCAGGTCTATATGTTCTTTCACAGCATGGTCATCCGTAACATCAAATACATAAGTGTGTACTTTTAATCCTTCGCTCTCATATTCCTTTTTTGCTACATCTAGCATATCTGGAGTATGATTATTAATAATTAATTCTGCGCCGGCATGCCCTAATCCTTTAGCCATAGCCATCCCTAAACCGTGTACTGCTCCTGTAATAAGAGCCCTTTTTCCTGTTAAATCGAATAAGTTATCAGACATTCTTTATAATTATTAGGTTATCTTAATTCATTTATTTTACAATGATCCATATCGCCGTAGTCTAGATTTTCACCAGCCATACCCCAAATAAAAATGTAGTTGCTAGTTCCAGAACCAGAGTGAATAGACCATGGAGGTGAAATCACCGCTTGATTATTTTGCATCCAAATATGTCTGGTTTCGGTAGGTTCTCCCATAAAATGGCAGACCGATTGATCTTCTGGTACTTCAAAATAAAAATACACTTCCATTCTTCTATCGTGAACATGAGCTGGCATTGTATTCCAAACACTTCCAGTTTTTAGTTCTGTCATGCCCATTTGTACTTGACAGGTTTCTACGATACTATTTACAATTAGTTTTCTTATAGTTCTTGCGTTTGCTGTTTCCACAGAACCCAATTCTACTGTTTCAGCATCACTTTGGCTAATTTTTTTTATTGGAAACTTTTTATGAGCAGGAGTAGAATTTAAATAAAATTTTGCTGGATTTGAAGCGTCATCACTACTAAAAACTATTTCTTTATTCTCTCTACCTACATATAAAGCTTCTTTATAAGATAATTTAAAATTTTCTCCATCAACCAATACATTGCCACTACCACCGACGTTAATTATCCCTAATTCTCTTCGTTCTAAAAAGAATTCTGCTTTTAGAGGGGCAATAGATTCTAATTTTAATGGGCTAGTTGTTGGTACAGCACTTCCCACAATATATCTGTCATAGTGTGTGTACACTAATTTTATTGCATCAGGCTCCATTAAATCATTAACTAAAAACTCTTCTCGCAATCTTGTTGTGTTATAAGATTTAACATCTTGAGGAGATGATGCATATCTTACCTGATAATTATGTTCCATAATCTGTATTTTTTTGTAAATGTAATAAATAATTTCTAAAATACAATCGATTGTATTTTATTTAATACATTTGTATTGTATATATTACTCAATATTAAGTTAAATGCTTTATAATAATGGAAAAAAGCAAAGCAACTATACATGATATTTCTGAAGCATTAGGCATTGATAGTTCAACGGTGTCTAGAGCTTTAAATGATAGTTCTCGAGTTAAGGGAAAAACAAAAAAAAAGATAATTAATAAGGCTAGAGAATTAGGATATCAAAGAAATAGTTTGGCATCTAAACTACGAACTAATAAAACCAATACTATTGGAGTTATTGTTCCGAGAATATCAAGACATTTCTTTTCGTCTGTTATTGCAGGAATTGAAGAAGTGGCTTTTAATTCTAATTATGACATTATAATATGTCAATCACTAGAAAGTGTAGAGCGAGAAAAAAAGTTAATAGAGACGCTCTTGTCTAATAGAGTAGATGGTATTTTAATTTCCATTTCAATGGAATCAACAAATTATGACCATTTTGAGGCATACAAAAGGCAAGGTTATCCCATCATATTTTTTGATAGACCTTGTAATATTTTAGAAAACACGAATGTAATTATTAATGATTTTCAGGCTAGTTTTGAAGCTACTGAACATCTAATTGATATAGGTTGCAAAGATATTGTACATTTTTCTGGACCACAAACTCTAGAGCTATATAAGAAAAGGCGTAATGGCTATATGGCCGCATTAGAAAAGCACGGGATTCTTGTTAGAAAAGAGTATATTATAGAATCACATTTAATGCAAGAAGATGGGATAGAAAGCGCAAAAAAAATCTTGAATTTACCCAAAGTAGATAGTGTATTTTCGGCAAATGATACAGCAGCAATAAGTGCTATGCAATATTTAAAAAAAAAACATATAAATATTCCAAAAGACATTGCCTTTGTAGGGTTTAGTAATGAACCAATTTCCGTAGTAATAACACCTTCACTAACCACTATAGAGCAACCAGATTTTAAAATGGGTAAGGAAGCTTTTAAATTATTGTTTGAACAGATTGAAAATAAAACCAGTCAAAAAGAAAATAAAACCAAGATATTTTCTTCTAAATTAATTATTAGAAGTTCTACAAAAAGATGAAAAAACAATATTTCATATTTTTTTTACTATTTAATGCGTTAATGCAAAATGTAAACTCACAAGAGTTTGAGCAATTAAAGTTTAAGCATTTATCTTCGAAAGAAGGGCTGTCTCAAAGATCTGTAATCGATATTTTTCAGGATAAAAAAGGATATTTATGGTTTGCTACAAGAGATGGTTTAAATAAATATGACGGATATACTTTTACGATCTATCGTCATAATTCAGAGGATTCTAAAAGTTTAAGTCATAGTTGGGTTACAGCTATTCACGAAGATAATTATGGAAATTTGTGGGTAGGAACAAAAGATGGCTTAAATAAATACAATCCGGAACAAGACAATTTTATTCGGTATAAACAAAATTCAAAGTTAAATTCTATTACCCATAATGAAATTTGGGACTTAATTCAACTTGAGAGCAATGTGCTATGGGTAGCTACAAGCAATGGCGTTAATCAAATAAGGATAAAAGAAGATAGTATATCTCATTTCAAAAATCAAAAAGAGAACACTAGATTTCCTTTGATTGATGTTAGAACTAGAGGATTTATGGCATCAAAAGAAGGGGAGCTATGGATTAGCACTGTAGAGGGTATTAATGTATTTAACCCTAGAGATAATAAGGTTACTCATTATAATTATCCTAAAGGAGTTACAAAAGATGATCATATAAATAATTTTCCAACTTTATTTGAAGATAGTTATAAAAACATATGGTTGGGGCATGAGAAAGGGCTAGCCATTTTTAATAAAAAACAAAATGTTTTTGTTGATTATATTTTCAATAAAACGAAGGCAATTACAAGTGCAGTACGCAGTATTTGCGAAGATTACTCAGGTAATTTATGGATAGGTACATATTCTGGATTATATCTGTTAAACCAAGAAAATTATACACTAAAAAATATTTCACATAATGAGAACGACCCAAAAAGTTTAAGCCAAAATTCAATTTATAAAATTTTCAGAGATTCTCGAGGAGATATGTGGATTGGTACATGGGCGGGTGGTATTAATTATTTTGATAAAAGTTATAATATCTTTAAACAGTTTTCTTCAGGAAATAGTGAAAATATGCTTAACTATGAAGTAGTAAGCGCTATTGTTGAAGATGACTTTCAAAATTTATGGGTAGGCACAGAAGGAGGTGGCATTAATTTTTACAATAGAAAAACAGGAAGATTTACATATTATACTCATAACCCAAACAATAAAAATAGTTTAAGTTCTAATAATGTGAAATCCATAATTAAAGATTACAATGGAAACCTTTGGATTGGTACTCATGATAAAGGGCTAAACTTTTTAAACACAAAAGAGAGACCATTTGTATTTAAAAAATTTAACACCATTGAAATAGAAGGAAGGGCTATTTCTGATTATCGAATTCTGTCGTTGTTTGAAGATAAAAATCAAAACATATGGATAGGAACTTTAACAAAAGGATTGTTTTTTCACAACGTTAAGTCAAAATTGTTCTATAAACTAGACAATACTACGAAATCAATTAAAACAATTGTACCATCCAAGGACCCTAATTATTTAATTATTGGTGGGTCTCATGAGCTAGAAAAAGTAAACATCAATACCAGAGAGCAGCATAAAGTTGCGCTTGGAGTTAATAACAAAGGAAATTCTTTAAAGACTATAAATTGTATATACATAGACAAGGTCAATAATTATTGGATAGGAACGGAAGGAGATGGTTTGTTATTTTATAACACAACTAAAAAAAGCACCACGAAGTATGGTATTACCCATGGGTTGCCCAATGAAGTTGTTTACGGAGTTTTAGAAGATGAAAACAATAATCTATGGGTAAGTACTAATAAAGGTATAAGCCGATTCAATATAATATCAAAGAAAATCAAAAATTTTGACGTATCAGATGGCTTACAAGGTAATGAGTTTAATTATGGCGCTTTTCTTAAGGTGTCTTCAAATGAATTAATGTTTGGAGGAGTAAATGGTATTACATATTTTAATCCAAATCAAATAAACGAAAACACATTCATTCCTAGAATTGATATCCATAATTTAAGAGTTAATAATAATCCGTTTTTAAAAATAACAGACTCAACAACTCAAATTACTCTAAAATACAATCAAAATAATTTTAATATTGACTTCATAGGTTTAAGTTATTCGCAATCGAATAAAAATCAATATGCTTATAAATTAGAAAACTTTGATGAAGACTGGAATTATATAGGTAATAGTAGAACCGCCACGTATACAAATATTGATCAAGGAAATTACATTTTTAGAGTTAAAGGATCTAATAATGATAGCGTATGGAATGAACAGGGAGATTTAATTAAACTTTCAGTTCTTCCAGCACCGTGGAAAACATGGTGGGCTTTTTTAATATATGCTGCTATTATAGCCACTATTCTCTATTATATTAATATACTATTAGCGGCAAGAATCAAAGTAAAAAATGAACTGATTCAAGAAAAAAATCATAGAGAAAGAATAGAGGATGTCAACAAATTAAAATTACAATTATTTACCAATATTTCACATGATTTTAGAACACCTTTAACGCTTATAGCTGCTCCATTACAACAACTTATAGAAAAGAAAAAAGGAGATAAAGAAACTCAGAATCAGCTTAAGAGTATGTATAGAAATGCTCTAACATTACTTCAACTAATTAACCAGTTGCTAGATTTCAGAAAAAGCGAAGCAGGTAAACTAGAATTAAAAGTATCAAAAAAAAATATAGTCCCTTTTATAGAAAATGTGAAACTATCTTTTGAAGAGCTAGCAAAACAAAGAAATATTACTTATTCCTTTAAAACTACCAAAGAAACGATTGATGTTTGGTATGATAGTATTGAACTTAAAAAAGTGATTGTTAATTTACTATCGAATGCTTTTAAGTTTACCCCTGTTAATGGGGCAATAACAATAATTGCTTCTATCTCAAGTGAATTATTTATCGATAACAATAAGAAAGGAAATATCAAGATAGAGATTAAAGATACTGGTGGAGGTATTCCTAAAAAAGAAATAGCACACATATTCGATCGCTTTTTCCAATTAGGTGCTCTAGATAAAAAAAGATATGGAACAGGAGTAGGATTGTCGTTAACGAAAGACATCGTAGAGCTTCACCATGGTAAAATTCAGGTTAAAAGTAACCATGGAGAAGGTGTTACCTTTATAGTATTACTACCTTTAGGCATGGCACATTTTAGCCCTGAAGAAACAACTATAGAAAATGAAGTTGAAAATATTGAGCGTTTTAGTTTTTACGAGTCTACAATTTTAAAACCAGAGTGGATTGAGAGCGAAATAGACGTGAAAGAAGCAAAATTTGATGAATCTTTACCTACTATTTTATTAGTTGAAGACAACATAGAAATACGAGTGCTTATTAAAAAAATATTTAAAGAATATTTTAATATTTTTGAAGCCGAAAATGGAAAAAAAGGCATTGAAATAGCTGAAACTAAACCAATAGATTTAATAATTAGCGATGTTATGATGCCCGTTATGGGAGGTATAGAAATGTCTCATAATTTAAAAACTAATATAAAAACCAGTCATATACCTATAATATTGCTTACGGCAAGAACATCTTTAAAGGCTCAGGAAAAAGGATATAAAACAGGCGCAGACATTTATATAACCAAGCCTTTTGATGCCAACATTTTAAAACTACAAGTAAATAATCTATTTGAGTCAAGAAAGAATATGATTCTTAAATATAAAAAGGATATCATTTTATCTCCTAAAGAAATAACCGTTACGTCTGCCGATGAACAATTCTTGGAAAAAGCCTTTAAAATTGTAGAAGAAAACATGGAAGAGTCTAGTTTTAATGCCCAGTCTTTTACTGAGAAAATGAGTGTAAGTCGTACGTTGTTGTATAATAAAATAAAAGCTTTAACAGGTCAATCACTTTCGGAGTTTGTTAGAACAATCAGACTTAAAAAAGCGGCTCAAATGATTACGCAAACACAAATGAATATATCTAATATTGCCTATGATTTGGGCTTTAATGACTTAAAATATTTTAGAAATAGTTTTAAAAATATTTATCATGTAACACCTACACAATATAGGTCTAAATCTAAAAATTAAGCTTAGGTTTTTTTATGTAAAAAATTAATTGCACACTCCTAATTTATATCAATTTATCCGAGACACCTTAAAATAAAGCGATTAAGATACTAGAAATAACTATTTACACTCATTATTATAACTCTTACACCCCCTTGTCAAGTATTTATTTAAATAATTTTGTAATATAAATATATGTAATAAATAAAACATGTTAAAATTAGCTCTATCATTTTCTATATTTCTTTTGATTCTTTCTTGTAATTCTATAGAAAAATTAACAGACACGCAAATTACTAATGCTAAAAACCAATTAAGCTTACTATTAGAAGAGGCAATGCAGGTTAATCGTATTCCTAGAACTGTTACTAAAGAAAACAAAATACGTTGGTGTAATCAAGATTTCGATTGGACAGAAGGCTTTTTCCCAGGTACATGTTGGTATCTATATGAAATAACTAATGATAATAAGTGGAAAATTGCAGCCGAAAAGATGCAGTTACAGTTTGAAGAACATAAATACAAAACCAATAATCATGATCTTGGTTTTATTTATAACACTTCTTATGGTAATGGTTATAGAATAACAAATAATAATAATTTCAAGCAGATACTTATTACAGCTGCAAATTCATTAATTACTCGTTTTGACCCAGATGTTGGATGTATTCAAAGTTGGGATGTTAACAGTGGTTGGCAAGCCAAAAGAGGTTGGAAATACCCTGTAATAATCGATAACATGATGAATTTAGAGCTTTTATTTAAGGTTAGTGAAATTACTGGAGATAATAAATATAAAAATATAGCAATAGCCCATGCAGATACAACATTAAAAAACCATTTCCGTGAAGATAATAGTTCGTTTCATGTCATAGATTATGACCCTGAGACAGGTGAAGTTAGAAGTAAAGAAACTGCACAAGGATTTTCAGATCAAAGTTCATGGGCACGAGGACAAGCATGGGGCTTGTACGGTTATACCGTTTGCTATCGTTTTACAAAAGATGAAAAGTATTTAGAGCAAGCACAGAAGGTTGCCAAATATATATTAAACCACAAGATTACACCAAGTGATGGCATTCCTTATTGGGATTATAATGCATCAAACATACCTAATGAGCCTAGAGATGTTTCTGCAGCAGCAATTACTGCATCAGCCTTATTAGAGCTTGACAAATATTCACAAGAAGATTATTCATCTGAAATCAAAAAAATATTAAAGAGTTTGGCAAGTGATAGCTATACGGCAAAGTTAGGAACAAATAATAATTTTCTTTTAAAGCATAGTGTTGGAAGCTTGCCTCATGGTCATGAAATTAATGTACCGCTAAATTATGCGGATTATTATTATATAGAAGCGTTGCTAAGGTATAAGAAAGCTGGAGATAAACATAAAATTGCTGATAAATAACTATTACTCCCTATAGTAATGATTATTTACACCTTTCTTAATCTACATAAAGAATTTAATTTTACAAACATAATTATTAACTTAAATATTTTTTTATGAAAAAAAAGAATTCACTAATTAAACAATATGTATTTGTCTGCATTTTGTTTATTGCAAGTGTTTCCATGTATAGTCAGAATACTATTACTGGAACGGTAACTTCTAGCGAAGATCAACAACTTTTACCTGGTGTTAATATTGTAGTAAAAGGCACAGAAATTGGCACGGCCACAGATTTTGATGGTAATTATTCCATCATAGCTTCTAATGGTGATGTGCTTGTATTTAGTTTTATAGGCTATAAAAGAGTTGAAAAGCTAGTTGGAGAAGAAACCACAATTAATATTGTTATGGAAGGTGATGCAGAACTATTAGATGATGTTGTGGTTATTGGATATGGAACTGCCAGAAAATCAGACTTAACAGGGTCTATTTCTTCGGTGTCTTCTAAAGATTTTGAAAGACAACCTATTACTAGGGCAGAAGATGCTTTACAATCACGTACCGCTGGGGTAAATGTTTCAAAAAATTCTGGAGCACCCGGGGGAGATATAAAAATACGAATTCGAGGTTCCAACTCAATTACAGGAAGTAATGATCCTTTGATTGTTATAGATGGAATCATTGGTGGAGATCTTTCTAGTTTAAATGCTGGCGATATTCAAAGTCTTGATGTACTGAAAGATGCTTCTGCTACGGCTATTTATGGATCTAGAGGAGCAAACGGTGTGGTGATGGTCACCACTAAAAAAGGTAGATCTGGTGAACCTCAAATTAATGTTAACTATTTTAGTTCGATATCTAAGGTGTCAGAAAAAATTGATCTTTTATCGCCTTCTCAATTTGTAGAGTTAGCAGGTCCGCCAGCCACCATTGTTAACGGTGGAGCAGATTATCAAGATGAGTATTTTGAAAAAGCATTAACTAACAATTTGCAAGTATCTGCAAGTGGAAATGAAGGTAAATTGAATTATTATCTTTCTGGAAACCTTTTAGATCAAGATGGTATTATATTAAATACAGGCTATAAGCGTTATTCATTACGTAGTAATTTAAATGTCGATTTAAATGACAAGCTTTCTGTAGGGTTAAATATATATGGTTCTAAAGAAGATACTCATAATTTAGTAAGAGGTGGCTCTGGAGCTTCGTCTGATACAAGAGGGGGTATTACAAATGTATTGTCTTTTAACCCAGCTGTGTCAGTTAGAAACCCTGATGGAAGTTATAACTTGGAATCAGAGTTTGGATCTATATTGGTAAATCCAATTGCAGTACAAAATGAAAGAGATGGAAACTTAGTAGAAGATCGCTTAAATGCCAATCTTAATTTATCTTATGATATATTAGAGAATTTAAACTTTACTATTATAGCAGGTACTTCTTCGGTTCATTTTAACGAAGAGATATTTGAAGGTATACCACCAGGATCATCAGTAGATGAGGCTAGAGCAGCATTTAATTCTATTAGATCCACTGATTATCAAGTAAGTAATATTTTAACATGGAATAAAGATTTTGGAAACACCAAGCTTAAGCTTACTGGAATCTACGAATTGCAATCGTCTACTGCTAAATACGCTGAAATAATGTCGTCAAATTATGCACTTTCTGGTTTATCGGAAGCATTTTACCTACTTGAGCTAGGTAAAACACAAGAGATAGGGGCAGATCAAATAAAAAGTTCTATGGATTCTTATGTTGCCAGAGCAGAGGTTAATTTTGCAGAAAACCTTCTAGTTACAGGTACAATTCGTGTCGATAAATCTTCAAGGTTTCGCGAAGGAAACCGTACAGGATATTTTCCTTCTGTTTCTGCAGCTTATAATTTAGGGCAATTTATTTCAGATGATTCTTTTTTCGATAATATTAAGGTGAGAGCTGGATATGGAGAAACAGGAAATCAAAATATTCCTCCTTTTTCTACATTTCAATCTTTACCTACTGGAAACGATTTCTTTTTCAATGGATCATCATTTAACGTTGGGTTAGGGTCTAGTGCTTTGGTTGATGAAGATCTTACTTGGGAAACTACCACGCAAATTAATGTTGGGGCTGATTTTAGATTGGCTAATGGTCGTGTAAATTTAAGTGTTGATTGGTTTAAGAAAAACACAACAGATTTATTATTAGATCTACCTGTTCCTCTATATAATGGAGGCGGTGTAATTAGAACCAATGTAGGTGAAGTAGAAAATACTGGAATAGATGTAAGTCTTTCTGCAGTTGTGTTTGATACAGAGAATTTTAGATGGGATTCAAACCTAACGATGTCTAGTGTTACCAATGAAGTAATAGACTTAGGTGAATTAGACCAAATACTTACAAGTCCAAACGGTATTAAACCAGGAGGCATAGAAGATGCAAGATATTATATTATTGAAGTAGGACAGCCATTAGGTAATTTTTATGGACACACATATACAGGAGCAGACAGTAATGGAGCTGCAACGTATGAAGCTGAACAGGGTGTTATTGGTAATGGTATACCAGATTTCACTTGGGGTTTTAACAACACTTTAATTTATAAAAACTTCGATTTAAATGTTTTGTTAATGGGTGTTCATGGTTATGATGTTCTTAATGCGACTAGAGGTATTATTTCGCTTGGTGGCGGAGACGTTACTGTGCCTACTCATGTAGATGCATTGAACCCTGATAGTCCTACTTCAGGAACGAATCATATCAACTCAACCAGATATATAGAGGATGGTAGTTTTATAAGATTAAGTAATTTATCATTAGGCTATACCTTACCGGAAGTTAAAGGCCTTAGATCGTTAAAATTTTATTTAAGTGCACAAAATGTATTTACTATTACAGATTATACAGGATACGATCCTGAAGTATCTTCTACAGGAACATCATCTTCAGATTCAACACCTTCTTTAGATTTTGGTGCATTACCAAATCCAAGAACATTTACATTAGGAGTTAACATTGGTTTTTAATATAAAAAATATATAAATTATGATACTAAAAAAAATAAATATTAAATTTTGGACTAGATTGTATACGGTTATGCTATCTGTTCTTATAGTTACTTCATGTGCAGACTTAGAAGAAGATCCAGGTGAAGTACAATTAGATCCATCAACATTAAGCTCAGATTCAGCTTTAGAAGCGCTTGTTGCAGGAATGTATAGAAAAATTCAAAATGATGCACAATGGTCAGCGTTTTTTATAGCTGGCTATGGCGGGGATGATTTATCTACACGTTCAACAAGTAATAAAGTAGGTTTTAGAGATTCTGACTGGCGTACACAAACACCAAGCTCAGATCGTTTAGGCAATGCCTATGGTGGTTGTTACAAAGCAATTACTATTGCAAACACAGCTATTGATGCCAAAGATAACATACAAGGTGATCAGGAAACTATAGATAGATTGGTTGGTGAAGCCTATTTTATGCGTGCTTTTTCATACCTGCATTTAACAAGAACTTATGGGAAAGTTCCTCTACAAACTGTGTCAAATTCCAATGAAACATTGCCTAAAGCATCTTTTGAAGAAATTTATGCACAGATAGAATCAGATTTACAACAGGCAGAATCTTTACTTCCTGACGTGTATCCAAATATTCCTGCAGTAGGAACAAGACCTAATAAAGGATCTGCCAAAGCTTTTTTATCTAGACTATATATGCATTGGGCAGGATATCCACTTAAAGATGCCAGTAAATATACTTTGGCTGCAACAAAAGCAAAAGAAGTTATAGATGGATCTTATGGGTTTGCTTTAAGTGATGATTTCCGTGGCTTATGGACTGAAGCTGGTAGGTTTGCTCATAGCGAAGGTGTTTTTACATTGATAGCTTGTACTGAAGGATGTGTTATAGGTAACAGAACTACTGGACGTTTAGGTCAGACTAATTCTGCAGGAGGTTGGAATGAAACCTTTGGTGAAATTGCATTTTTTGATGATCATAAAGCAGCAGCAACAGCTGATGGTACTATGCAACGTTTTAATGATACTTATATACTTGAAACAATACCTACTAAAGCAAATACACCTGATTTTATGGATGAGCCACTCATCACGAATAGACATCCTATGTATCGCAAAATTGTGGGTGGGGATTATGCAGAAGAAACATACACAACTACCAGGAATGATATTAATCGCTATTTTATGCGTTATGCTGAAGTACTGTTAAATTATGCAGAGGCTTCAGGTAGGTCTGGTAATGTAACCGCTGATGCTTGGGCAGCTTTAAATGAAGTTCGAGCGAGAGCTGGAGCAACTGTAGATTTAACGGCAGCAGATGGAACATTAGAAGAATTGGCATTTACAGAACGTAAATGGGAGTTTGCTGGTGAGTATGAAAGATGGCATGATTTAGTACGTATGGAAAGAGTAGCAGATGCATTGGCAAACAGGTCTGCGTTGGAAGATGTGGATGTTTCTCATGCTAAAACACCGTCAACGGATATTACTGGAGAATACTTTTATTTTTCTCCAATACCAGCCAGTCAGAATTAGATAATGCACCACAATTAAATGATTAAACTTTTTGTAGTATAATTAATAATTATTTGAGAGTTAGTTTTAGTTTTTTTAACCCCTTTAATTTGAAGAATTAAAGGGGTTTTAATCGCCGGGCGATAGCCCAACAGGGTTTAATTCCCCGAGGCTTGCCTCGAAATAAAAAAAGGAAATTCCTTATTTAATACCTCGTACCCTTGGGTCGAGGTTCTTTATTATTTAATTTCCATCTTTTATTACACCACTTTTTCCCCCGCATACTCTAAAACATTTTTTATACCAAATATCTATATGATTATTTGGGGGGCTATAAAAGACTATTTGCCCCCTATTAAATTTCTGTGTTTGACCTAATTTTATTAAATATTAAACTTAATTAAAAATGATTCAAATTAAAAAGTATTTAAAAGCTAATCTTAAAGGCACAATAATTATAACCTATATTCTTGTTACATTTACTGCTTTCAGTCAAAACAAGGAAAATACAGTTAGACTTTTTTATTTAGGAGGACAGTCGAATATGGATGGGTTTGGATATAATAAAGATTTACCAGATTCATTAAATATGCCTTTTAAAGATGTATTTATTTTTCATGGTAACCCTGTAGGAGATGGTGAGGAAAATGGAGGGCTTGGAAAGTGGGATGTTTTAAAACCTGGACATGGAAGAGGTTTTTCATCCAATAACAATAAAAATAGTCTTGGAGAAAAGTTTGGGGTAGAATTATCCTTCGCTAAAAGAATGCAAGAAATATATCCAAACGACATAATTGCGATTATAAAATATTCCAAAGGAGGTACCTCAATAGACAGTTTAGCTGCCAGAGAACATGGTTGTTGGGATCCCGATTTTAAAGAAAAAAAAGGAATTAATCAATACGATCATTTTCTAGCAACAATGAAAAATGCTTTAGGAGAAAAAGATATAGACAGAAACGGAGAAGATGATTTTCTAATTCCAAGTGGAATAGTTTGGATGCAAGGAGAGAGTGATACACTTACAGAAGAAATTGCTAAACGTTATCTATCTAATCTTAAAAGATTGATGGATTTAATAAGAGCTAGTCTGCTCACAGATGACTTACCAGTTGTTATTGGAAAAATATCTGATTCGGGAAATATTGAAGGTGGAAAGGTATTTCCATACGCTGAATTAGTTCAATATGCACAAGAAGAATATGTCAAGACAGATAGTAATGCAGCTATTGTAAGAGATACTAAATACTATAAATATTCAGACAGATGGCATTATGATAGTGAAGCTTACATTGACTTGGGGGAGAAATTTGCCGATGCCCTGTATAGATTAAACATAAAAAACAATTAAACACTGTGGTTAAGAATATGATAAAGATTCAAATAATAGGTTTTGTTATACTTTTAATGGGGCTTAATTCTTGTCAAGAAGTTAGGCAAGAAAAACTTTTTACTCAAATTAATTCTGATATTTCAGGAATTGATTTTAAAAATACTATAACTGAAAGTGAAGATTTCCATTATTACCAATATATATATTCTTATGATGGAGGTGGTGTGGCCTCTGCGGATTTTAATAATGATGGACTTGTAGATTTGTTTTTTACGGCTAATACTTCCGATAGCAAACTTTACTTAAATAAAGGTGATTTTCAATTTGAAGATATTACAGCATTATCCGGTATTAAGATAGCAGACGGTTTTAATACAGGAGTTTCAGTTGTAGATATCAATGCAGATGGCTATCTAGATATCTATATTTGTAGAGCAGGTTGGTTTAAAGAAAACTCAAAGTTGGCGAATCTACTTTATATAAATAATGGTAACCTCACCTTTACCGAAAAAGCAGAGGCTTATGGATTGGCAGAGGAAAACAGAACAATAGCTGCCACTTTTTTTGATTATGATAATGATGGTGATTTGGATGTATATATGGTAAACGCTCCTACCATGACAAAAAATTCCAAGAGCATTTTAGATCTGACCGAAATTGCTTCATCAGCAGAAACTATTTCTTTAAAAGGGAGCGATAAACTGTATAATAATGACGGATTTGGTCATTTTACAGATGTGTCTAAAGAAGCTGGCATTGTCCCAGACAGAGGCTTTGGTTTGAACCCTCAAGTAGGAGACTTGAATAATGATGGCTGGTTGGATATATATGTAAGTAATGATTTTAATATGCCAGATTTTGCGTATATAAATAATGGCGATGGTACATTTTTAGATAGAAAACATGACATGTTCAAACATATGTCTTTTTACGGTATGGGAGGTGATATTGCCGATCTTAATAACGATGGTTTCTATGATATGGTTGTATTAGATATGAGTCCTGAAGATTATGTGAGATCTAAAACCACTATGTCAATGACTTCTATAGGTAAATTCTGGGAAATGGTTGAAAAAGGATACCATTATCAATACATGCATAACGTCTTACAGATGAATAACGGCAATGGTACTTTTAGTGAAATTGGTAACATGGCAGGGATCGCGAATACCGATTGGAGCTGGTCTCCCCTATTAGCAGATTTTGATTTAGACGGTTATAATGATATCTACATAACAAATGGTGTTTACCGAGACGTTATAGATAAAGATACCAATAAAAAAATACTAGACATCATTCGGAAAAAAGGAAAAAAACCAACTGGTGCGGATTACCTTAAGTACACAAAAATGCTCCCTCAGCAAAAAATGACCAATTATTTTTTTAAAAATAATGGAGACCTCACTTTTTCAAATACCACTTCAGACTGGGCTATTATTAAACCAACTTTTTCCAATGGAGCAGTTTACACAGATTTAGACAATGATGGCGATTTAGACATTGTAGTAAATAACATTAATGAGGAAGCTACAATTTTAAAAAATAATGCAATAGAGCTAGGGAAGGGAAATTATTTACAACTTCAATTTTCAGGCTTAGAGAAAAATAGAAAAGGAGTAGGAGTAACCGTATCGTTGTTTTTTGAAGATGATACTAAACAAATAAGACAGCTAATCAATTCACGAGGGTACTTATCCTCTGTATCTCATAAATTACATTTTGGTTTTAGTAAAAATAAGATTATAAAAAAGGTTGATGTTCTATGGCCTGATGGTAAAACTCAGCAATTGGGTAAAGTTCAAAGCAATCAATTGCTCACTATAACATATGAGGATGTCGTTCTTCAAGACAAAAAAGAGATTGATAAACATACTATTTTTAAAAAGGCTGCTTTTAACTATTCTCATAAGGACAGTGTTTTTGATGATTTTCAAATTCAATTACTTATGCCACATAAACTATCTCAATTGGGGCCTGCAATAGCAAGTGCCGATGTTAATGATGATGGTTTTGAGGATCTATATCTTGGCGGGGGTTATTTACAGGAAGGGCAAATTTTGATTGGATCATCTTCTGGCGAATTTAAAAACAAAATTAATGCCGATTTTATTTCAGATAGCAGACATGAAGATATTGGAGCTGCTTTTTTTGACGCAGATAACGATGGAGATCAAGATTTGTATGTAGTTAGCGGAAGTTATGAATTTGGTGAGAATAATCAATTTTTAGAAGATAGAATATATCTAAATGATGGCGAGGGAAACTTTACCAAAAGTTATGAACACATACCTCTTTGTGATGAATCTGGATCTGTTGTGGTACCAGCGGATTATGATAACGATGGTGATATGGATCTTTTTGTTGGGGGTAGAATGGTCCCTGGTAGATACCCAAATGCTCCTATTAGCTATATTTTAGAAAATGAAAAAGGAAAATTTTCAATTGCAACAAAGCGAGTAGCACCAGCTCTTGAACGTATAGGAATGGTTACTGATGCCAAATGGAATGATATTGATAATGATGGGGATTTAGACCTGATTGTAACAGGAGAATGGATGGGGATAGAAGTTTTTATAAACACTGATGGTTTGCTCTCTCAAAATAAAGAATACAAGTACTTAGCAAACAAAGTAGGCTGGTGGAACAGGTTACTTGTTGAAGATATTGATGGAGATGGAGACAAAGATATTATAGCTGGAAATCTAGGATTAAATAGCAAATACCATGCTTCAGTAGAAAAACCATTTCATATCTATACAAAAGATTTTGACCTTAACGGTACAGAAGATATTTTTTTAGCAAAGTACTATAAAGGCAAACAGGTTCCAGTAAGAGGAAAGGGTTGTACTGCACAGCAAATGCCTTATTTAAAAAAAACTATAAAAACATACCAAGATTTCGCTAGTAAAGATATTCAAGGTATTTTAGGAGACCAAATAGAGTCGGCCCTGCATTATAAGGCAAATGAGTTTAGGTCGGGTATATTCTTGAATGAAGGCAACGGAAAATTTACTTTCAAACCCTTTGCATATGATGTTCAAAAATCTCCTATAAATAGTATTCTATATAGTGATTTTGATAAAGATGGTAATCATGATTTGTTACTTGCGGGTAATAATTATCAAACCGAAATAGAAACCACGAGGTTAGATGCTGGAACAGGATCATTTTTAAAAGGTGATGGTAAAGGCAATTTTACCTATATAGCAAATAGAAATACAGGCTTTTTTGCTGATAAGGATGTTCGCAATATGATACAAATTGATAAAGGAGATAATAGAAAAATAATGGTAATCAATAACAATGATATGCACCATTTATTTCTTCTTAAAAGTAGTAATAAATAAACTCTAGATGAATTTATATTAATCAAAAAATTGACTTAAAAATATGAGTAAAAGCAGCCTTTGTCTAATTGTTTGGAATCTTATTAAAATAAAGATGATTATGTTTAAATATTGTACCTACATATTAAGTTTAATGCTTATAACAAGTATTAGTACAGGATGTACTTCTAAGAAACCACATAGCAAACCCAATATCTTATTTATTATCGTTGATGATCTAAGACCAGAATTGGGTTGTTATGGAGTAAATCAAGTAATATCACCTGAAATAGATAAGTTCGCAAGTGAAAGTGTTATGTTTGAAAGAGCGTATGCACAAATCCCCATATGTATGCCATCTCGTGTAAGTTTGCTTACAGGAGTTCATCCAATATCCAAATCATTTGATGCTGATTTAAAAAGAGGCGATAAAGATTTTCCTAACCTAGAAACTTTGCCAGAATACCTAAAGAAGAAAGGTTATTATACTATTTCGAACGGTAAAGTATTTCATACTAAGGAAGATTCAGATTTAAAAAGTTGGAGTGAACCTGCATGGCGACCAGAGACAAAACCTGTGAATAATTTTTTAGACGAAGACTCTAAAAATAAATACCAAAGATATAGTAGTTATACCTATATAGATAAAAGTACACAAGAAGTAAAAAAAGTTGAAGGCTACAGAGGCCCATTTGTAGAATCTCCAGATGTTCCAGACAATGCCTATGTAGATGGAATGATTTTAGAGAAGTCAATACAGGATTTAAAGAAATTGAGCCAGAAAAATGCTCCTTTCTTTTTAGCTGTAGGATTTAATAAGCCACACCTTCCGTTTTATGCTCCCAAAAAATACTGGGATATGTATAATCCTGATTCAATACGTACCGCCGACAATAGATATTTCCCTATAAATGCTCCAGAACAATTAAAACCATCAGAAGAATTAAAAAACTTATATCATCATAAGAATATTGAATATAATAGTGATGAGTTTCATAAAACGGCATTGCATGGTTATTATGCTTGTATAAGTTATATAGATAAACTGGTAGGCGATTTATTAAATGAAGTCAAAGAATTAGGCTTAGAGGAAAACACAATTGTTGTTTTATTAGGCGATCATGGATTTCATTTGGGAGAGCATAATATGTGGGGGAAGCATAATACATTAAATAATGCTTTGATAACCCCGTTAATGTTTAAAATACCAGGTACAAAAGCTTCAAAAGACACTAAACTGTCAGGCTTGATAGATATTTATCCAACAATATGCAACCTTGTAGGTATAGCAGTACCAGAACATGTTCATGGAAGAAATTTATTTTCAGAACTTTCAGATAACGAAATTCCTGATGCTGTGTTTTTTTTATGGAATGGCCAAGAGGCAGTAAAAACAAATCAATATTTGTATTCTGAATGGAAAGATAAAGAAGGTGAAATTATTGGACAAATGTTATTCGACCACTTTAAAGACCCGAATGAAAACAATAATATAGCTTACCGTGAAGAATATAAAACAATTGTAGAGAGATTGAGCAATCTTTTAAAAAAGAAGAAAAACAATTTGAAGTAAAGTATTTCAAATGGTAAATAAGAGTATTTAAAATTATTTTTTTAATGCTTTTTATGTGAAATTAGAAATAAAAAATGAATAAATTAAAGAATGATGATTATACCTAAAATGAAACAAGCACTATGTTTAATAACTGTATTAGCTTTTGCAAATTTATATTCTCAAACCAATACAAATTCTAATAGCAACATATTTGAGAAATTGAATTTAGACACTCCAGGTATGGAGTTAGTTAAGCAATATTCTACAAATGATAAAAAGACTAAAGCTTTAAGTGAGCTTCTAAAGTTCTACAGAAAAAAAGAAGATATTTATAAAAGGGTTACCAAAGAAGATATCTCATTTATCAAAGAACAATATCAAGAAGATGTTACCCAATCAATTAGCATTGCGGATGAAGTAAGAAAAAAATATTTTGTTTTTAGAGAAGAATGGGATATGGAAAGAACAAATATCCCCTACCAATTTAAAAAGGAAATTGATTGGGAGCTAAATCCTTTTGGCGATCCAGAATGGACATGGATGCTTAACCGAAATAAATACTGGATGCATTTAGGGAAAGCATATTTTTTTACAGGAAAGGAAAAGTATGCCAAAACTTTTGTACAACAAGTAACGCATTGGATTGATAATAATCCACTTCCATCTTTAGAAGATAAATATAGGGGAACTGGAGCCTGGAGAAGAATAGAAGCAGGAATACGTTGTGAAAACTGGATCAAATCTTTTGAGTTTTTAAAAAAATCAAAATATGTTACGCCAGAGTTTCTTGAAAAGTTCTTAAACGCTCTTTTTTTACATGGAGAATATATTAACAACTCATTCAGTAATTTTTCTAAGATAAGTAATTGGAGCATTTTAGAAAATCATGGGCTATTTAATTTATCAGTCTTTTTAGAAGACTTTAAAATAGCTTCTGCCTGGCAAAAAAAGGCAGTAAATAGGTTAACGACATGCATGGAATTACAGGTTTTAGAAGATGGTACACACTGGGAGCATTCACCTATGTATCATAATGAAGTTTTCCATTGCTTTTTGAATGTAAATCTATTAGCACAACGTTATAATATAGAACTTCCAGAAATCCTTGTGCAAAAAACAAAAGGCATGGCTTACGCAAATATAGGATGGCAAAAGCCAAATTACCATCAGCCTTTATTAGGTGATAGTGATGATACTGATATAAGAGGGCTACTTTCTTTAGCATCTTATCTGTTTAAGAATTCAATTGTAAAATCAAGAGCAGATAAAGAATTAGATTTTGAAAATTATTTGGTATTAGGAAAAAATGTTGCTGAAAATTATAAGAACATTCAGCCAATAGAACCTTCTTTTTTGTCAAAATTTCAACAAAATTCAGGCGACTTTTACATGCGAACCTCATGGGGTGAAGATGCAACTTATACTTCATTACATTTAAAGAAACTTGCTGCAGGACATGCTCATGATGACCTTTTAAGCTTTACCATATTTGCTAATAATAAAGATTATTTAGTAGATAATGGTCGCTATACTTATGTAGATAACAAGTGGAGAAAGCTATTTAAAAGTAACGCAACTCATAATACACTTGGTGTAGATAATTTACCCAATAGTATTTTGAAAAATGCATGGTTTAATGAATACGAAGCATGGTCAGAAGATATCTATACAAAATCTAGTTCATTTTTTGATTATGGAGAAGCTGTAAACTCTGGATATAAAAGATTAGAAGATCCTGTATATATGAAAAGAAGAATGTTGTTCTTAAAACCAAATATTTGGTTGATATTCGATAGCTTTTCTGCTAAAGAAAGTCATAAATATTCGCAATACTTTAATTTTCCCAATGATAAAGTTCAAATAAAAGAACAGGCAATAGAAACAACCTACGAATCTAAAAATTTAAAGATTCAACCTATAAAAGAGGTTGAATTTAAAATAAACGATTCTTGGTACTCGCCAGAATACAATCTTAAATTAAAAAGCAAACAAGTTGAGTTGTTTAAAAACTCCACCGAATTTACATCTTTAATATCCTTGCTCTATTTTCCAGAAGAGAGTAGTATAAATTATAAAAAAATACCTGTTTATAATAGAAAGGGAGAACTTCTTGCAGATAAAGATGCAGAAGCAGTTAGTATTTCTCTAAATGAGAAAGAATATATAGTAATGGTGGCATACAATTCTCCAACAATTGCTAATCATTTTTTCTTAGTAGATGGTACTATGGTACATGGTGAGGTAATATTATTAGAAAAAGAAGGAAATAATATAAAGACACATATAATCAAAGATTAAATAATAATGAAAAAAGTAGTCACATTTGGAGAAATCATGTTACGATTATCGCCTCCGGGATTTTCAAGATTTTCACAAACCAATTCATTTGATGTAGTTTATGGAGGAGGAGAATCTAATGTTGCAGTATCACTTGCCAATTATGGAGTGCCAGTAGATTTTATAACGCGTTTACCAAAAAATGATATTGGTGAATGTGCAATGATGGAAATGCGTAAAAGAGGTGTTGGAGTTGACAAGATCGTTTATGGTGGAGACCGTTTAGGGATTTATTTCTTGGAAACTGGAGCTGTTTCTAGAGGATCTAAAGTTGTTTATGACCGAGCACATTCTGCAATTGCTGAAATTGAATCAGGAATGATCAACTGGGAAGAAGTTTTTGAAGGAGTTGAATGGTTTCACTGGACAGGAATTACTCCTGCTATCTCTCAAGGAGCTGCAGATGTATGTTTAGAAGCTGTAAAAGCTGCTAGTAGATTAGGAATTACTATTTCTACGGATTTGAATTACCGTGCAAAATTATGGAAATTTTGTAATGATGCTCATAGAGAAGCCATCATGACTGAATTGACTTCATATTGTGATATCGTTCTTGGAAACGAAGAAGATGCTGAAATGCATTTTGGAATTAAACCAGCAGGATTGGATATTACCACACAAGCACATGATGTGAAAGCTGAAGCATTTCTATCAGTTTGTGAACAAATGATAAAAAAATTTCCAAAAGCAAAAAAAGTAATTACAACCTTAAGAGGTTCTATCTCTGCATCCCACAACACTTGGGCTGGAGTTTTATATGATGGGACAACATTATTCCAAACTCGGCAGTACCAAATTACTGATATCGTTGATCGTGTTGGAGGTGGAGATTCATTTATGGGAGGATTGATTTATGGATTATTAAAATATCCTGAAGACGACCAAAATGCGTTAAATTTTGCGGTTGCTGCTTCTTGTTTGAAGCATACCATTAAAGGAGATGCGAATTTAGTAACGGTGGCTGAAGTAGAAAAATTAATGGGCGGTGATGCATCAGGCAGAGTAGCACGATAATGAAATTAAAAAAATGGCACAATTTACAAGAATAGAAGTAGCACAAACAATGAAAGGCACAGGGATGATTCCCTTGTTTTTTCATAATGATATAGAATTAAGCAAAAGCGTATTAAAAGCATGTTATGATGGTGGTGCACGACTCATGGAGTTTACTGCACGTGGTGATTTTGCGCATGAAGTTTTTGGTGAGCTAACAAAATATGCTATAAAAGAATTGCCAGGTATGATTATGGGCGTTGGTTCTGTAACTGATGCAGGGCAAGCCAGTTTATATATAAGTTTAGGAGCAAATTTTATAGTAACTCCAGTTTTAAGGGAAGATATAGCAATAGCCTGTAACAGGCGTAAAGTATTATGGTCTCCCGGATGTGGAACTTTAACAGAAATCACCAAGGCAGAAGAATTAGGATGTGAAATTGTAAAATTATTTCCGGGTGATATTTACGGACCACAATTTGTTAAAGGAATTAAAGGGCCTCAACCCTGGACCAGTATAATGCCAACAGGAGGTGTTTCTCCAACAAAAGAAAACTTATCAGGATGGTTTGATGCAGGAGTCACTTGTGTAGGAATGGGTTCTCAATTAATTTCAAAAGAGATCATAGCTAATAAAGATTATGCAAAACTAGAGCAGGATGTGAAAAATGCTTTGGCTTTAATTAAACAAGTACGAAAATAAATTTTTTAAAAATGAATAAAACAAATCAGAAAATAGGGAGCTATCGTTATAGAATTTTAGCCCTACTTATGTTTGCTACAACTATTAACTATTTTGATAGAAGTCTTATTGGGGTAATGGCTCCAACACTTGAAAAAATGTTTGGATGGACTAATAATGATTACGCCAATATAATGATTTCATTTAAAGTAGCATATGCTATTGGAATGCTTTCAATGGGCGGATTAATTGATAGATTAGGGACTAAAAAGGGATATACTTTATCCATTGCTATTTGGAGTGTATTTGGAATGCTACATGCGTTGGTACGTCCAGGATTTAGTATTATTGGATTTGCAGCAGCTCGATTTGGTTTAGGTTTTGGAGAGGCTGGTAATTTTCCAGCAGCTATTAAAACTACAGCTGAATGGTTCCCTAAAAAAGACAGAGCTTTTGCTACTGGACTTTTTAATGCAGCGACTAGTATTGGAGCAATTGCAGCTCCTTTTGTAGTTGGTTGGATCGTTCATGAAAATGGTAAAAACTGGCAGATTCCATTTTTAATTACCGGAGCATTAAGTGCAATTTGGGTAGCTTTATGGCTTCGGATGTACAAAAAACCAGAAGTTCATCCAAAAGTTTCAAAAGAAGAACTAGCGTATATTCAAAATGATTCTGAAGTAGAAACAGAAGAAAAATTACCTTGGAAAAGTGTTCTTAATAAACGTCAAACATGGGCTTTTGGTTTAGCAAAAGTAACTGATGCTGTTTGGTGGTTTTACCTTTTCTGGGGAGCTAAATTTTTGGCGACTACTTTTGATGTAAATATTAAGAATATTGCTCTTCCATTCTTCGTTATTTATATTTTGGCAGATGCTGGAAGTATTTTTGGTGGTTATCTTTCAGGAGCATTAATGAGAAAGGGGTGGACGATAAATAAAGCTCGTAAAATAACACTTTTAATATGTGCTTTAATTATACTTCCGGTCAGTTTTGTAGCAGTAACAGAAAGTAAATGGGTAGCAATAATACTTATTGGTATAGCTGCTGCTGGCCATCAAGCCTGGTCGGCTAATATATTTACACTAGTTTCAGATGTTTTCCCAAAAAAGGCTACGGCCTCTGTTGTTGGAATAGGTGGGATGATTGGAGCTGTAGCTGGTATTGTTGCCGATAAAGCATTGGGCTCAGTATTGGATCAGGCTGGTAATAGCGGATATTTTTGGGCATTTATGATCGCAGGCTCATGTTATCTCATTATCCTAGGACTTGTACATTTACTCATGCCAAAAATGACGCCATTAGATGAAAATTTAAAATCTATAATTAAATAAAACCTTTTCATATTGGGACATTGGATCCCCTTCATTGAAACATCTCATTAATTTAATCAAAAAAGATTCAAAAAAGATGTTAGAACAAATAGTTAGTGCATATCAATCAAAATTTAATATACAACCATCAATTTATTATGTTAAGATAAGTGATGGAACAAAAATACTCAAAGATGAAGACTAAAAATAAAATATTAGTTACTGGCGGCTGTGGATATATAGGGTCTCATACAGTAGTATCATTATTAGAAAATGATCTTGCTAAAGAAAAACTGGGATGGCGTGCAAAAAGAAAATTAGAAGAGATGATAAGCTCTTAATGGAAATGGGAACAGAATTTAAGAGCGGAGTAAACAAACTAAAAAGAGTAATAATTACATAAAACTCATATAAACTAAAAACAAGAATTAGAAATTAAGCAATGGAAGCTATTTTAAAAAACACACACATTCGTAAGAATATTTTAACAGGAGAACAAGTTCTTGTATCACCACACCGCACACAAAGACCTTGGCAAGGTAAGATGGAAGCAAAAAGTAACGAATTGAATATTGATTATGACCCTTCATGTTATTTATGTCCTGAAAATGATAGAGCTAGTGGAGGTAAAAACCCGAATTACAATAACACGTTTGTTTTTACAAATGATTATGCTTCCCTAAAGCCTGAAACAGCATCAAACAATTATAAAAAAAGATTGTTAGAAGCGCATGGTGAAAAAGGCATTTGTAAAGTGATTTGTTTTTCACCTAATCATTCATTGACCTTATCAAAAATGAGTATTGATGATATAGAGAAAATAATTGAAGCGTGGAAGTCAGAATTTAAGAAGTTATCAGAATTGCCCTTTATTAATAATGTTCAAATATTTGAAAATAGGGGAGATATAATGGGTTGTAGCAATCCACACCCACATGGGCAAATTTGGGCACAACAAACGATTCCAAATGAGATTAATAAAAAAACAGACAACTTTTTTGATTACTATCAAAAAAATGGTAAAACGATTTTAGAAGATTATATCGAGCAAGAAATAAATGAAAATGAAAGGGTTATCTATGAGAATGACGATTTTGTGGTATTGGTTCCATTTTGGGCAGTCTGGCCTTTTGAAACAATGATCATTCCAAAAAAAGGAGTAGAGAATATATTACAACTTGATACCGTCACCATATCAAATTATGCAAAGGCTATAAAAACCATCACATCAATATATGATAAGGTTTTTGATATATCCTTTCCATATTCAGCGGGAATTCATCAAGCACCAACAGATGGTCAAACTTATAAAGGATGGCACTGGCATATGAGTTTTTACCCACCGTTATTAAGGTCTGCTACAGTCAAAAAATTTATGGTAGGTTATGAGATGTTTGCTATGCCACAACGTGATATCACTGCCGAAGTTGCTGCAGAAAAATTAAGAAGTTTTTTGTAAACTATGCAATCCTAAAAAAGTAAAAAATCTATTATGGACTTAGCAGAACCAAAATATAAATTGTTGGAGCAGATGCTATTTATTCAACAAACAAAAATAGAGTATTTGCTACTTCTAATAAAACACAAACCAATTTTAAGCCCAAAGGAAAACCCTCAAAACATCGAAAATAGCAACTTCAGTTGGCTAAAATGATAAAAACAACACTAAATTTACCCTATAAACAGAAATCCTAACAATCATTATAAATTATCAGGATTAATTGAAGTTTTTCAAAGTTAGGATACTTCTGAAAGTATCTGAACTAGTAGTATTTAACAAATTGTATAAGTCGACACTATCTGAATGGCTGATTATCACCTTTTTTTGTTAAAAGATGAACTCTTTCTATTTCATCAAATTGTTTTCTTAACTTTTGCATATCATCACTCACTTTGCGTTCAATAACTTTAGCATAGATTTGAGTAGTAGAAATTCTAGAGTGTCCTAATAATTTTGAAACGGTCTCAATTGGTATACCATTGCTTAATGTAACGGTTGTAGCAAAAGTGTGTCTAGCTATATGGAATGTTAAGTTTTTTTGAATTCTACATATATCAGCAATCTCTTTTAAATAGGAGTTTAATTTTTGATTTGAAATTCTAGGAAATAAACTTCCTTGTGAAATAGATTTAATATCGGTTTTATATTTTTTAATAATTTCCAATGCTTTTGGTAATAGAGGGATTCTTATGGGTCTTGTTGTTTTTTCACGTTTATAATGAATCCATAATTCACCATCAATTCCAATACAGATGTTATCTTCTGTTAGATTAATCACATCTATATAACTCAAACTTGTATAGCAACTAAACACAAATAAATCTTTTACCAATTGTAATCTAGGAATGCTGAATTGTTTCTCTTCAATTGATAGCAACTCATTAAAACTCAAAAAACCTCTTTCTGTTTTTATAAATTGAGATTTGAAATTGACAAAAGGATCTGCCGTAATCCAACCAAGTTTAAAGGAAAGATTTATCAATTTTCTAAAACGTTCAATATGTTTCATAACAGTGTTGTTACCCATTTGTTTTTGATGATCTACTGGAATATACGCTCTTAGGAACTTTTCAAATTTTATTATAAAATGATAATTGAGTTCATTCAAATAGATATCTGAAGTTTTGTATGCTTTTTGGAGAAACTTTGAAATGTATTTTTGAGTAGTGAAATAATTCTTTTGAGTTCCCCATTTTAATTTATCGACCATATCTTCATTATGGTAATTAATAATATCGATAACCGAATGATTTTGTTCATCTTCCCCTAAATATCTTGCCTTTATAGTTTGAGAAGTAATGACTTTATGTTCCATTTTTAGGTCTTGATAGCATTTGAAAAGGCTACTATAGACTTCATCTAAATAATTATTGAGTGTTCTTGTTTTCTGACTTGTTCCGCGAGCTCTATTTTTATGGGCATCCCAATCAGATACTTCAACTTTTCGTTTTAAACTGATGGTTGCTCGTTTTCCATTTACGGTAATTCTAGCGTAAATTGATGCTTGCTTTTCTTTTGCTCTGGGGAAGTCTGCCCAAAACAAAATACTAAAGGTGGAAGATGTTTTCATGATTTCGTCTATTAATTAATATTAATTATTGTTATCAGACGAAAGTTAAATCACTTATAAAGATACATTTATTTACACAACAATAGGTAATTTTAACAAATCGGTCAACACTTTTCAAAAAGTAAGTTTGTTATCCGATTTGTTGACGTTTTTAATAGGATTTTATGACTTATAATGATATGCATAAAAACAGAAAAACCTGTAAATCATATGATTAACAGGTTTTCAGTATAGATTGATACTATAAAAAGTCGGGGTGGCAGGATTCGAACCTGCGGCCTCCACGTCCCAAACGTGGCGCGATAACCGGGCTACGCTACACCCCGAATTGGTTATCATTAAGAAATCTTTTGATTCCTCTTTTCTTTATTTTTTTCTCTAATTTCATTGCTTCAGATCTATTTTCAACATCAAATGTTGTAATTAAAACCCAAGGCAAACCACTTTTAGTTGAAGGTACAAATCCATAATTATGTCTTACTAACCTTCCTTTAATATTATGTGTTTGACCAACATAATATCTTAACTTTTTTTTACTATACAATATGTAAACTACATATTCCATATAATACTTTAAGTCAGGGTGGTCACGCTCAAGCGTGACGGCCTCCACGTCCCAAACGTGGCGCGATAACCGGGCTACGCTACACCCCGAAATTCATTTTCCAAAATCAATCTATAAGATTTTTTTGGGCGGAGTTTATGCCGTGCTTGACACGGTACTACACCCCGAATAATTTTTCAGTCTGCAAATATAAAACTAAATCTTATCTTCACAAGATAATTTTACCTTTATTCAAAAACTAGCTTATAAATTCTTGAAATAGATTCTGATAATTCAAATATACCTATATGTCTACTTTTTCTAATTGTTTCTTTCCCTTCAAAAAATACTAAAATCGTTGGTTCAACGAACACACTATTTTTAGCTGAAATCTCAGGTGTTGCATTTATATCAATAAAATAAAAAGGGATTTTAGGGAACTCTTTATTTAACAAATCAATAACCTTTGGTTCTAAAGCTTCACCAACAGAGCAACTCAGAGTTGAAAAATATAATAACACTCCGGTATTTTTTGATATTATTTCATCAAATTCATTTAAATCTGAAATTGTTTTAAAGTCCATATTATAAATAATTATACATCTATTTAAAAAAGTTATCGGTAAAGATATTTTAAAACCATAAAAAAATCTAATTTTGCTAATCTAAAATTTAAAATAATCTCAATTATGTCAGATACAATTGAAAGAATAAAATGTTTAATTATTGGCTCAGGTCCTGCTGGGTATACTGCTGCAATTTATGCTGCAAGAGCCGATTTAAAACCCGTAATGTACACTGGAATGCAAATGGGTGGGCAATTAACCACAACAACTGAAGTAGATAATTTTCCAGGTTACCCTGATGGTACAGATGGTACTGCAATGATGGAAGATTTAAAAAAACAAGCAGAACGATTTGGCACAGAAGTTCGTTTTGGTTTAGTAACTAAAGTTGATTTAAGTGAAAAAGTTGGTGGTATTCATAAAGTAACTGTTGATGAATCAAAAGTTATTGAAGCTGAAACAGTTATTATTTCAACCGGTGCAACAGCCAAATATTTAGGCTTAGAAAGTGAACAACGATTGATTGGTGGTGGAGTTTCAGCTTGTGCTACTTGTGACGGTTTCTTTTATAAAGGTCAGGATGTAGTAGTTATTGGTGCAGGTGATACAGCTGCAGAGGAAGCCACATACTTATCTAATATTTGTAAAAAAGTAACCATAGTGGTTAGAAAAGATTATATGCGTGCTTCAAAGGCAATGCAACATCGAGTTAAGAAAACCGAAAATATTGAAGTAATGTATAATACTGAAGTTGATGAAGTATTAGGAGATCAAGTTGTAGAAGGTGTTAGAGTTTTTAATAATATAAGCAATGAAAAACAAGTACTTGATGTAACTGGATATTTTGTTGCAATTGGTCATAAACCAAATACTGAAATCTTTAAAGGATTTTTAGATATGGATGAAGTTGGTTATTTGATTACTAAAGGTAAATCGACTAAAACAAATTTACCTGGTGTATTTGCTGCAGGTGATGTTCAAGATAAAGAATACCGTCAAGCAGTAACTGCTGCAGGTACTGGCTGTATGGCTGCACTTGATTCTGAGCGCTATTTGGGTGCTTTAAAATAAAATTTCAATACAATAATCAATTTAATTAAAAAAGGCAGGATTTTAAAATTTAAAACCCTGCCTTTTAATATAATCTACTGACAATAAGTGTTCTATATTGGAATAATAAAATTCAGTACTTAATACTTACTTTTTTTTACTCACTTACTTCTCTTGCCTTTTTATTTTTATCACCATAGCGTTCTAATACCAATAGAATTAGTATTCCAAATATTATAAAACCAATTGCATACCAAGTAGAGCTTTCTGAAAAATTAGGAAAATATCGTTGGTAATTTTCAATAACTTTATTTCCTAAACTATCGAATAAAATTTCACCGTTTTCAGTTTTATAAATTTCTTTTTTCCAAGGCCAAACTATCCCTAATGAACCTGTAATAAAACCTATTATTAGAGCTGTCACTATTTGATGCCACCTTTTTAATAAAAATCCAATAATGTGGGACGTAAATACCAAGCCAAACATTGAACCTAATGTAAAGCTAGCAATAATTTTTAAATATCGCATTCGTACTTGATCGTGAATAAAATCAAAATTCAATGAAAAAACATCTGCTATGATTTTATACAATTCATTTACAGAATCAACCAAAAGCAAAACATAATTTCCTAATAAAATCAATATAAATGAACCCGATAAACCAGGTAAAGTCATTCCTGTTACTCCAATTATTCCACAAAAAAACACAAACCATAGATTGTCATTTTCTTTTGCAGGATCCATCAAACTTATTGATACACCTATAATAATACCAAAAATAATAGTTATAATATTTTGCCTACTCCAATCTTTAAAATCTTTTGCTATATAATAAATAGACCCTAGAATCATTCCAAAAAATGTACTCCAAACAAATAATTCATAGTGTCGAAGAAAATAATCAAGAACCCTTGAAACACTAAAATAACTAAAGATACTTCCGGCAAAAATTAACAATAAAAACCGACCATTTACATATTGATAAAATCCTCTAAACCGCCTGTTTACTAAAAGCATAAAGGCTTTTCTATTTATCTTTTGTAAGGAATAAATTAACTCTTCATAAAACCCGGCAACAAAAGCAACAGTACCTCCGGAAACTCCCGGAACTTTATTTGCTGCACCCATTGCCAATCCTTTAATAAAAAGGAAAATTTTATCTGATAAAGTTCTTGTACTAGCCATTTAATCTTCTTTATTTACTGCTGATTTTTCTAACAATACTATAACCAGAAAACCTATTATCGAAAAAAATACAGCCAATAATAACTGTGGGTTTTCTTGAAAAGTAAATGGTGAAACACTTTCTTCTTGTATTATCTTCAATTTACCATTTATAATTTCTGATTCTATAACTTTTTTCCAAGGCCATATTTTATTTAGAGAGCCTAAAATAAATCCTGTTAAAACAGCAAGGGTTACCGCCCTGTAACTATCAAATAGCCATTTTAAAAGACGTGAAAAAGTTAATAACCCTACAACAGCACCTGATATTAATAATATTATAGTTTTAATATCTTTGTCATGTAAGGCATCTAAAGCAGGTTTGTAAGCTCCTAATAACAATAAAATAAAACCACCTGAAATTCCAGGTAAAATCATAGCGCAAATAGCCAAACTACCAGCAAAAAACATAAACCATCCAGAAGTTGAATTACCTACCAGAGGAGGCAGTGTAGTAATGTAAAAACCTATTGCAGTACCAATTAAAAGCATTATTACAATAATAATATTCCATCTTTTTATTTGCTTAGCAACATAAATAACACTTGCTAATACCAATCCGAAAAAGAAAGACCATACCAATATAGGTTCATTTTCTAACAACCATTTTATCAATTTAGCTAATGAAATTATACTGATAGCTATCCCTATCAATAAGGAAATTAAAAAATTACCATTAATAGATTTCCACATGGCATTAAAGCCTTCATTCTTTAAAATTTTAAGTGTATTAAAATTTACAGAACTAATTGTTTCCAATAATTCTTCATAAATACCTGAAATGAATGCAATTGTACCACCAGAAACTCCAGGAACAACATCAGCGGCTCCCATAGCTACACCTTTTAATGAAATAATTAAATAATCTTTAAGCGTTCTCTTCATTAATCATAAAATTAAACGCCAAAGATAATTAATTTGTTTGAGGATATTAGATGTTAAAAACTGAAATTAATTAGAAGTTTTAAATTTTTGTATCAAACTTATAACTTCTTCACTTGTAAACACAGTTGGAAATATCTCTTTGATTATTTTGTGATATTCAAAATCAATTTTTAAGGATTTTTCAAGAAAGAAAAATCCTTCTTTATTTGTCTTAGATAAAAAGAACAGACCAGCCAATCGATAAGTTATTTCAGCATGATCTTTATATTTTTTATTGGCATCAACTAAAATTTCTATAGCTTCACTAAACTCTCCTAAATAATGTAAAACATCCGCTAAAGCCATATATACATCAAGTCTGTCATCTTGCAATTCAATACATTTATAATATGCATTAGAAGCCTCTTCAAATAAATTTAAGTTCAAATTTATGCCAGCAAATTTATGCCAATACAGATTATTCTCTTCGTCAATACTTATGGCTTTTTTAATGTAATATGACGCCTTTTGGTAATTTCTGTTTTTGATATACATATCCGTTAAAGCCAACCATCCTTTGTCTAATAACGGATCTTCATTTACTGTTTTATTAAAGTAATCTATTGCTTTTTTAGGTTGGTTTAACTTTTCATAACATTTCCCTATTCTTAAAAAAGTAAAAGAAGTTGGAGTATCAAGTTCCATTGTTATTTGATAAAATTTTATCGCCTCTTCGTATTTTTCTAACTCTTCAAAAGTTTTGGCTTTTTCAAGATGAGCTCCAATAAAATTTTCATCAATTAAAATAGCATAATCAAATGCTTCTAATGCTTTTTGGTAATTTTTAGTTATAAAATATTGACGTCCTAACTGATGCCAAGCCACTTCAACATAAGGCTCTTTATCAATATAATTTTTTAAATATTCAATAGCCTCTTTGTTTTGATCCATCATATCATAACAATAAATCACATTGTATAATGAAGAATAATTATCGAATTCAACATCTAAACATTTGGCAAAATTAAATCGAGCAGTATCAAAATCATCTAAAAACAAATATTCCATTCCAATCATAGATAAAATTTCTGTTTCATCATCAGTAAAAAGTAATGCTTTTTGTAAAGATTCTACAGCTTTTTTATGCTCTCCTCTTTTAGAAAATATAGTGGCTTTTTGAATATATATTTCATCGTTAGAAGGCTCAATCTCATGCAATTGATCTAAAACTTTTTCAGCTAAATCTAATTTTTCATCTAATATTAACAATTCAACTTTTACTAATTTTAAAATAACAGAAGTTGGATGTTGAGTTAAACCCAAATTAAGAGCTTTTTTAGCTAAAGAGAATTTTCCATTATTAATGTAAAACAGGATTATTTCTTCAAACTCATTTGAGTCAAAAAAATAAACACTATTTGTTCTTAACATCAACTCAAATTTTGACAAGGGTAAATTATCATTATCATTTGAAAATTGTTGCATATTTGTTTCTTTTTCCTTGACACTAAAGTAGGTTAGATTAAAGTTATAAATTTAATAATGATTATTTTTTCTTAACAATTTAATTAACACACTATTTTTTATAAAAACATCACAAAAAAAAATGTAACTTTGCCAAAATAAACAATGTTTTATTGATACTATGGCTAAAAAGTCTTTACTTAACGAAAAAGAAATAAACATCATTCTTCATCGTTTGGCTTGTCAACTTATTGAAAATCATCAGGATTTTTCTAACACAATTTTAATTGGAATGCAACCACGAGGTATATATTTAGCTAACAGATTAGTAAATATATTAGAAAATGAATACCATATAAAAAATATTCAATTAGGTAAATTAGATATTACTTTTTATCGTGATGACTTTAGAAGAAGAGAAGATCCTTTAGCTGCTAGTAAAACTGATATCAATTTTATAGTTGACAATAAAAATGTTGTTTTTATTGATGATGTATTATTTTCTGGAAGAAGCATAAGAGCAGCTCTAACTGCAATTCAAGCTTTTGGTAGACCAAAAAATATTGAATTGCTGGTTTTAATTGATCGTAGATTTAGCAGACATCTACCAATTCAACCTGATTATAAAGGCACACAAGTTGATGTAATTAAAGACGAACAAGTACAAGTTGTTTGGAAAGAAAATAATAAAAAAGATGCAGTTTATTTAATCAATTCTGATAATTAATAAAGCATTTATTTTAATATGTTTAAAAATATAGAATTTTCAATTTCAAAAAAGAAATGGCTGAATTAAGTGTTACCAATTTACTAGGCATTAAACACATTAACAAAGAGGATATCAATTTAATATTTGAAACTGCCGATCATTTTAAAGAAGTTATCAATCGTCCCATTAAAAAAGTTCCCTCTTTAAGAGATATTACAATTGCCAATTTATTTTTTGAAAACAGTACTCGAACCAGGTTGTCATTTGAACTGGCCGAGAAAAGGTTATCTGCTGATATAATTAACTTTTCATCTGCCCAATCTTCGGTAAAAAAAGGAGAAACACTAATTGATACTGTAAATAATATACTTTCTATGAAAGTTGATATTATAATAATGCGTCATCCTAATGAAGGAGCAGGCGAATTTCTTTCAAAACACATCAATGCAAAAATAATAAATGCTGGTGATGGAGCACATGAACATCCTACTCAGGCATTATTAGATTCTTACTCTATTCGTGAAAAACTGGGAACAGTTAAAGGTAAAAAAATTGTTATTGTTGGCGATGTTTTACATTCAAGAGTAGCGCTTTCAAATATTTATGCCTTACAATTACTTGGAGCTGAAGTTAAACTTTGCGGGCCAACAACATTAATTCCTAAACACATAACAAAATTAGGAGTTGGCTATGAAAAAAATTTAAAGAAAGCTTTAGAATGGTGTGATGTAGCCAATGTTTTAAGAGTACAACATGAAAGAATGGAAATCAAATATTTTCCATCTATAAGAGAATATACACAACTTTTCGGCATCAATAAAGAGTTATTAAATTCAATTGATAAAGAAATTGTAATTATGCATCCTGGTCCAATTAACCGAGGTGTTGAACTTACAAGTGATGTTGCCGACTCAAAACAGTCAATTATATTAAATCAAGTTGAAAATGGTGTTGCCATAAGAATGGCTGTTATCTATTTATTAGCCCAACAAATTAAACGATAATAAATATCAAGAAAATAAATTTATGCTTATAAATAAAACAAAATCATTTACAGTTATTCAACCATCATCAAAAATTGATAAAATAAATATATTAAAATTCAATACTGATTTTAATGAAAAATATATTAACTTTAAAAACGATAATTTAATTTTAGATTTTTCTAATAATATTAACTTTGATTTAAAAAAAATCTTATTATTTTCGCAAAAGAGTAAAGAACATAAAAAAAATAAGAAATCTTTCGTTATAGTTTGTAATGGTATAGATTTTGATGAATTAGATAATGAAATGATTACTGTTCCTACTTTAAAAGAAGCTGAAGATATTATTGAAATAGAAGAAATTGAACGAGATTTAGGGATTTAAAATAACTATATGGTAAAAAAACTACTTTTAATTCTTTTTTTATTAACCTTTTCTACTGCAATCTTTGCACAAGACGATGATTCCTTAGATAAAAACATTCTTGAAACCTCATTAAGTGGTATTCGTGATGTAGTGGCATCACCAAATCCATTTAGTGTGACTACCAGGATTCGTTTTTATGCTGAAGATGTGATTGAAATAGATTTTTATGTAAAAGATTTACTTGGAAATACTATTCATGCAGAAAAAGTTAAAACTAAAAAAGGAGCAAATTCTATTCCTTTTTTTCGAGATGAACTCGAATCTGGAATTTATATTTATTCGTTAAAAACTAAATCTAAAGTTATTTCAAAGCGAATTGTAATAAAATGAGTTTAAAACTCACTATATTAGGATGTCACTCTGCAACACCACGTACTTTTGCACATCCAACCTCGCAATATTTAGAAATAAATAATCGTTATTTTTTAATAGACTGTGGAGAAGGTACCCAAACACAATTACGCAAATACAAAATAAAGTTTTCTAAACTTAAAAATATTTTTATTTCGCATTTACATGGAGATCATTTTTATGGTTTAATCGGTTTAATATCTACTTTTAATTTATTAAATCGTCAAACAGAACTACATATTTATGCTCCAAAAGGAGCAAAAGAAATTATCAATTTACAATTCAAATTGTCAAAATCTTGGATCAAATATCCATTACATTTTCATGAACTTTCTTCTAAAAAAAGTGAAAAAATATTTGAAGACGATAAAGTTGAAGTTCACAC
>JAUWLK010000236.1 GCA_030613745.1 Flavobacteriaceae bacterium
TTTTATTTTATTATTTGTTAAGTTTGCTTCATTAATTTAATCTTTAATAATTTTTTAAATGGAAGTATTAGGTATTGATATTGGTGGCACCGGTATAAAAGGAGCCATTGTAGATACATTAACCGGAGAGCTTGTAACTGAACGTTTTAGAATAGATACTCCTAAACCGGCAAAACCGGAAGCAATAGCTGAAACGATAAAAAATATTGTAGATCATTTTAATTGGAAGGGAATAGTAGGGTGTGGTTTTCCAACTCCTTTGTCACATGGAAAGTGTTTAAGTGGATCTAATTTACACCCTAGTCTGAAAGGTGTCCAAATTGATGATTTATTTAAGAAAAAAACCGGTTTAGATTTTACTTTGGTCAATGATGCCGATGCTGCAGCTGAGGCAGAAATGCATTTTGGTGCAGGAAAAGGAAAACAAGGATTAGTTGCAGTCATTACACTAGGTACCGGAATAGGTTCTGGTTTGTTTTTTAATGGAAAACTAATCCCAAATACAGAATTAGGTCATCTAACTTATAAAAATGAAGCATTTGAAAAATATGCTGCTTATTCTATAAAAAGGAGTGAAAATCTAAGTTATTCCAGATGGGGGAAAAGATTAAACAAATATTTCCAACATATCAATCTTATATTGCCTCCTGATTTAATTATAATTGGTGGTGGAGCAAGTAAAAAATTACACAAATATAAAGATCAAATAGATATTGAAACACCTATCATACCTGCGGAAAACAAAAATGAGGCTGGAATTATAGGAGCTGCAATTGCTGCTGCAGAAGGGATAAAGTGAGATTATTAAACTATTATTTTACTTCTATCTTCTTACTAATTCTATTTTTACTTTAAGAAAATACTTTTAAAGCCTCATTATAAGCACTCTCAAAACTTAAAGAATTAATGTTTGTATCCATTTTTTTAGCAGTAAAATAAGAAACTAACTTTTCAGTAGGCATATTTCCTGTTAATTCATCTTTTGCCATCGGGCAACCACCATAACCTTTAATGGCACCATCAAATCTATAACATCCTGAACGATAAGCTGCATCAACTTTTTCATACCAAGAATTCATGTTGGTATGTAAATGTGCCCCAAATTCTATATTTGGATAAAGAGGTATTAAATTAGAAAACAAATAAGATATAGTTTCTCCACTTGCAACACCAACTGTATCTGACAGTGATAAAATTTTTACACCCATTTTTGCTAGAGTTTCAGTCCATTTTGCTACAATTTCAACATTCCAAGGATCTCCGTATGGATTTCCAAAACCCATAGAAAGATAAGCAACAACTTCTTTATTAGATTTATATGCAATATTTAATATTTCGTCTAAAATACCCAACGATTGTGAAATCGTTTTTCCTGTATTTCGCATTTGAAAGTTTTCGGAAATAGAAAACGGGTATCCTAAATAATCAATTTCTTCAAAAACACTTGCATCATTTGCTCCTCTAATATTAGCAACTATTGCCAATAGTTTACTTTTTGTTTGCGATAAATATAATTGTGATAAAACATTGGCTGTATCACGCATTTGCGGAATTGCTTTTGGTGAAACAAAACTTCCAAAATCTATAGTATCAAATCCTACTTTTAACAAGGAATTGATATACCTTGCTTTCGTATCGGTTGGTATAAAATGTGATTTGATACCTTGCATGGCATCACGAGGACATTCTATGATTTTGACTTTTTTCACTAAAATCAAATATACGAATAAGACTCATTATTTTTCTGAAAATAAAATAAAAACTCCAATAGCTATAAAAATAATAATTTGAAACCATTTTAAAAAAATTTCAAAATGTTTATTGTCACGTAAAAAAGAAGTCAAATAGGCAGAAGTAAATGATACAACAGTAAAAACAACAAATGCCTGAAGCATAAATAATAAACCCAATAAATAAATTTGAAAAATTATTTTTCCTTGTGATTCAATGATAAAACCAGGAAAAAATGCCAAAAAGAAAATAGCCACTTTTGGATTTAAAACATTCATAATAAACCCTTGTTTATAAAGTGAAACAAAAGATTTTTTAGATATCTGATTTTCTTCCAAATCAATTGTTGAAGAATTTCTATATATTTTAAATGCCAAATAAAAAAGATATAATGCTCCAAATAATTTTATAATAAAAAATAATGTTTCTGAACTATTAATAATCGCGGCAATTCCAAATGCAATAAAAGTTGTATGTACAATTACTCCGCTAACTAAACCAAAAGCAGTAATTATTCCATATTTTTTACCATTAGTTATACTTTGCATAATAACATAGATTATATCTGGGCCAGGCATAAAAGTCAGCAAAATAGATGCAGTTAAAAACGGTATTAGAATATTTATATCCAAGTTAAATTCAATTATTACAGTAAATATAAAAACCCATAACTAAAGTTATGGGTTTTTAAAAAATATTTTAAATTTTAATTCATTATTATAACGAAGCTGAATATTCTAATAAATCAACAATTTTTGATGAATAACCATATTCATTATCGTACCATGAAACTACTTTAATAAATGTATCTGTTAAAGCAATTCCTGCCTTAGCATCAAATACAGAAGTTTGAGTTTCTCCTACAAAGTCTTGTGAAACCACCAATTCTTCAGTATAGCCTAAAATACCTTTTAATTCACCTTCAGAAGCTTCTTTCATTACTTTACAAACTTCTTCATAAGATGTACTTTTTCCTAAATTAACAGTTAAATCTACTACAGAAACATCCATAGTCGGTACTCTAAAAGACATACCTGTTAATTTTCCGTTTAACGATGGAATTACTTTACCAACTGCTTTTGCTGCACCTGTTGATGAAGGTATGATATTGTGTAATGCTGCTCTACCACCTCTCCAATCTTTCAAAGATGGTCCATCAACTGTTTTCTGTGTAGCAGTAGTTGCGTGAATTGTTGTCATTAAACCTTCAGTAATTTCAAAATTATCGTGTAAAACTTTTGCTATTGGAGCTAAACAGTTTGTTGTACATGAAGCATTTGAGAAAACAGTATCATCAGTTTTTAGTTCTTTATGATTTACTCCCATAACAAACATAGGTGCATCTGGAGATGGTGCGGAGATTATTACTTTTTTTGCACCTGCTTTTATGTGCATAGCTGCTTTATCTTTTGCTGTAAAGAATCCTGTAGCTTCAATTACATAGTCAACACCTATTTCATCCCATTTCAAATCTTCAGGATTACGCTCTGCAGTAATTCTAATTTCTTTTCCGTTTACGATTAATTTTCCATCTTTTACATCAATTTCACCATCAAACCTACCGTGAACTGAATCATATTTTAACATATAAGCTAAATAATCAACATCTAATAAATCATTTATAGCTACAACTTGAACATTTTCTCTTTGTGTTGCAACTCTTAGTGCTAATCTTCCTATTCTTCCGAATCCATTAATACCTACTCTAATCATTTTTACTAATTTTTATATTTATTTATTTTAAACTGACATAATATCAGAAATTCTCAATATTTCTTTATTCATTTTATGATGTTCCTTAACCGCTTTTTCTAATTCGGTAGTGGTCATTTTATTATTTTGTATCCCAACCATCAAATTTGATTTACCATCTATCAGTAATTCTACAGCCTTCACTCCCATTCTACTGGCCAAAACACGATCAAAACAACTTGGTGATCCTCCACGTTGCATATGTCCTAATATTGAAACTCTTACATCGTATTGCGGTAAATGCTCTTCTACATAAGAAGCAAGTTCAAAAACATTTTTACCAGTTTTATCACCTTCAGCTACAACTACTAAACTAGAAGTTTTTCCAGAACGTCTACTTTTTTCCAATGAAATTAATAAACGGTCAAGACCCATATCTTCTTCAGGAATTAAAATTTCTTCAGCCCCGGCACCTATTCCTGCATTTAATGCAATAAACCCTGCATGTCTACCCATCACTTCAACAAAAAATAAACGATTATGAGAACTTGCAGTATCTCTTATCTTATCAATTACTTCAACTGCAGTATTTAAGGCTGTATCATATCCAATTGTATAATCGGTTCCATAAATATCATTATCTATGGTTCCTGGAATACCAA
>JAUWLK010000047.1 GCA_030613745.1 Flavobacteriaceae bacterium
TATTGGTACAATTGTTTTTGTAATTGGAAATGTATTCTATGGTGGATTTCAATTCAATAGTTTTAACGATTTCTTGATTAATTTTAGCTTTTATCAATTGTATTCATTTGTGATTGGACTTTCAAATATCGCATTTTTTACTTATTTGGAAAAGCGTGAATGGAATGAAAATAAAAGAGTTATGCGAATTGTAATTGGTGTTGTTGGTTCGGTTATAATAACACTGATTTGTTTATTTATTCTTAGAATGTTTACAGCAATGACAATGAGTGATAAAACTTTTAATGAATTTATTGCGAATGATAGTATTCAAAATTATCAATTTGGATTATGGGCTTCATTGACTGTAGTGATTATTTTTCATTTCACATATTTTTATAACAAATACCAACAAAAGAAAGTTAAAGAATCTCAAATTGTAGCCAAAACAGAAACAGCAAAATTTGAATCTCTTAAGAGCCAATTAGATCCTCATTTTTTATTTAATAGTCTAAATGTATTAACCTCTTTGATTAGTGAAAATCCCCGTCAAGCGGAAAAATTCACAACCAAATTATCTAAAGTGTATCGCTATGTTTTGGAGCAAAAAGATAAAGATTTAATTCCTTTGGAAGAAGAACTGAAGTTTGCAAGTACATATATGGAATTGTTGAAAATGCGATTTGAAGATGGTATCAGTTTCAGTATTCCTGAAAAAGTGAGTAATTCAGAACTGAAAATAGTACCTCTATCATTACAATTATTACTTGAAAATGCAGTAAAACACAATGTAATTACTTCGGATAACCCTTTAAAAATTAGAATATTTGAAGAAAACGGGTTCTTATCCATAGAAAATAATATCAGTCCAAAATCTTCACTTGAAAAAAGCACTAAAGTTGGACTGAAGAACATTAATCAACGGTATAGTTTAATTACTAATGAAACGGTTGAAATAACAAATAATAATAAAATATTTAAGGTAAAGTTACCTTTATTAACACAAAAAATTAAGAAAATGAAAACAGATTATATTAATGATAGTAACAAATATATCAGAGCAAAAAAACGTGTGGATGAATTAAAAGGATTTTATGGAAATGTAATATCATATTGTGTAGTTATTCCATTTTTAATATTTGTCAATTATAGAACTTCATGGGAGTATCAATGGTTTTGGTTTCCAATGTTTGGATGGGGACTGGGTGTTGTAATTCAGGCCTTTACTGTTTTTGGTTATGGCTCTGATTGGGAGGAGCGTAAAATAAGAGAAATTATGAATAAAGATAAAAATTAATATTATGGAAAATGATTATAACGAAGAGAAACGCTATTTAAGAGCAAAGAAGAGAGTAAAAGAAATTCAGGGGTTCTATTGGCATTTATTTTGGTATTTGGCAGTAAATACATTTCTTACTTTTGGTGGTATAGTAAACAATATATTTAACGGAGAATCTTTTGATTTAGATGAATTTCATTGGGGTACATTTTCAATTTGGTTTTTTTGGGGAATTGGATTAGCAGCACATTGGCTTAAAGTTTTTGGTAAAAATATTATTTTTTCAAAAGACTGGGAAGAAAGGAAAATTAAAGAGTATATGGATAAAGATAAATTTTGAATAAAATATTTTAATTATTGAAATTTGTAAGTATGATAAAAATAATCATAATTGAAGATGAAAAACCATCTGCAAGAAGGTTGGGGAGAATGCTGAAAGAAATTAATATTGAAGCGCAAGCAATATTACATTCCGTTGCTGAATCCGTTAAATGGTTTGAAAACAATAAGCATCCTGATTTAATTTTATTAGATATTCAATTATCTGATGGGCTTTCATTTGAAATATTTGAGGAAGTAGAAGTGATGAGTGCAATTATTTTTACAACAGCATATGATGAATATGCTCTAAAAGCGTTTAAATTAAATAGTATTGATTACTTGTTAAAACCAATTGATGATGATGAATTGGAAAATGCCATTAATAAATTTAAAGCCAATCAACCAAAACCACATAATCTTCAAGTAGATTTAGAACAAATAAAAAAACTGCTAATAAACCCATTAGACAGGAATTTCAAAGATAGATTTACGGTAAAAATAGGACAGCATTTAAAAATGATCAATATTAGTGAAATAGATTGCTTTTATAGTGAAAACAAAGCAACATATATAAATACTAATGAGAAAAGAAATTATTTAATTGATAATACTTTAGAACAACTTGAAGAACAATTAGACCCTGCTAAGTTTTTTAGAATAAATCGTAAGTTTATAATTAATATTGAAGCTATCAAAGATATTATTTCTTATACCAATAGCAGATTGCAAATAAAATTAAATCATTTTTCAGAATTAGATATTATTGTAAGTCGTGAAAAAGTAAAAGATTTTAAAAATTGGCTTGACTAAATATTAATCTATTTGTTTGTGATTTCAAAAATACTGAACATATTACCACCATATTTTTTAGATTTTATAAAAGTAGAATTTAGGGATAAGTCTGTTTGTTTTGAATGCTCAATAATTAACACTCCATCTTTGTTAAGTAGCTCATTTTCAAATACTAGGTCGATTATATATTGATATCTTTCTTTTGTAAAGTTATAAGGAGGATCAGCAAAAATAACATCAAATTTTTGATTTGTTTTTTCTAAAAAGCTATAAACATCTGATTTTATAGTTTGCAAATCAAATTGTAATTCATTTGCTATTTTATCAATAAACCGGATACAACCAAAATTTTGATCAACGCTTATTATTTGTGTAGTTCCGCGCGAAGCAAATTCAAAACTAATGCTACCTATTCCGGCAAACAAATCTAAAACTGAAATTTGGTCAAAATAATATTGATTATTCAAAATATTGAATAAAGCTTCTTTAGCCATATCTGTTGTAGGCCTAACCGGTAAATTTTTAGGAGCTGAAATACGTCTACTTTTGTGTTTACCAGAAATAATTCGCATTAATACTGATTTAGAAGTGTAAAAAAACTGCGTTTAATTTCTTCTGAAAAATCAGAACTAAAAGTATATCTTGATCTATTTTCCAGTAAATTTACATTTCTAATATATTTGTAAGCAATTTGATATAGATTATTTTCTTTATTAATTTTTCCGGATAATACCAATTCAAAATTTTCAGGGTTTAATTGCAATTGTTCAGCTGTAAACAGAATATAATAGATAAAGTCTTCTTTGGTTTTGTATTTAAAAGAATTGTAAAATGTTAATTTGTTATTCGCTATTATTACTATTTCAAAATGATTTTTACAAATATTGGCAAACAAGTGGGGATGTTCACTGTACTTATAGGTATTTAATAAATTTTCTACTAAAATAGTTGAAGAGTGTTTGTATTCAAAGCTTCCAAATTTTTCTAGAATAAAATTATTAATATTGACAAAAGGTATATAAACATTTATAATATCATGATTATCAATAGGATCATAAACTATATAATCATTTTTATAAATTTTTGAGTTGAATTTTAAATAATTTTTTAATTTTTCTGAATCAAAAAGAGGCTTTGGTACAAAAGTGGATAAATCATTAACATGAGTTACGTTTACTGAGTTGTATTTTTTTTGTAAAAGCTCTTCCGTTTTAAATAGTTGTATTATATTTTTTAAGTGTTTTTCAGGAGTAGGAGAATTATCATGGAATGAAAAACTGTTAATAGTAGTAACTTGATTTAAATCTTTATTGATAATACAAAAAGAAAATCCATCCAAACTGAGTTGGATGGATAAATGACTATCTTTAAGATTATTAAAATCTATTGAATTATTCGTTATTTGAATCTTCTTTTCTGCCATCATAAAATGGAGGCCAATTACCATTTGAATTAACTTCTGTAAGAGATCCTACAGTAATATATTCACCAGGAACATTAACACCACCAAGTGTTTCTTTTTCCTGACTAATTAAATCTTTATCCATTCCTACCAAAACTATTCCTTTATTTACTTTAGCTTCAAATGCTGAAGTTTTAACACCTTGTACTTTTTCAATAACACTAGTTTTTAATTCAAATTTTGCATCTGTTCCAGGAATGTTCATCATATTTTTATAATCTCTACCTTCAAATGATTTTAGTATAGGTTCAAAACCTACAGTATCAACAATTCTTTTTTCAACATCAACTGTAATTAACCCTCTTTTTTCAGTTATGACAATATTTTTAACCTCAGTTACGGCAAAACTATCCGTATCAATAAAGTGTATTAATTCTTGAGCATTTGCAGTAAATTTTCTGTTTACTTGGCCATATGCCAATTCAGCATCACGAATTATTTTTAAATTTTCAATTACCTTGGCATAACGTACTTTTTTCTCTTTATTGAAATGAATAGGTTTCATTATACTTTGGTAAATTTGATAACCTAAAAATATAATTGTAACCCATAATAAAATTGATAAAACAGGTTTTAATTTTTTAGGTATTATATTAACAATTAAGTAAGCCAATCCGGCAACGGCTAATATAGCGGCAATTATTATTAAGATATTAATCATTTTACAAAATTTAATTTTAATTATCGGTACTCGCAAATCTACAAAAAAAAATCAATCACAAAAGTATTTTTTTATAATATGTAATTATTTTTTATGTAAATTTAAAAATAAATCATAATAAATGAAAATTTTAAAGTTTGTTTGTACTCAATCTATTTTAATTTTTTTAATATGATTAATTAATTTTATAGAAAAGCATGAAAAAATCTGCTTAAGTTTGTGAAATAATTGAATAAATAAAATGATTAAGGAAACGTCTAAACTATATGATGAATTTATAAAACGATTTCCTTATGTGCCTACATTAATGCAAGATGAGTTGTTGGATCAATTATCTCATTTTGTCTTAGATAAAAATAAACAAAGCCTTTTTTTATTGAAAGGATATGCAGGAACAGGTAAAACTACGATTATAAGTACATTAATTAGTAATTTATGGCATGTTGGTCTTAAAGCTGTATTGTTAGCTCCTACTGGTCGTGCAGCTAAAGTTATTGGCAAATATTCAAATAGAGCAGCATTCACTATTCATAAAAAAATTTATCATCCAAAAAAAGAAAAAAATGGTGGCGTAAAATTTGTTCTTCAAAAAAATAAGCATACAAATACTATTTTTATTGTTGATGAGGCTTCAATGATTCCTGATAGAGTTTCAGATGCAAAACTTTTTGAAAATGGCTCTTTATTAGATGATTTACTTTTTTATATTTATTCAGGTAATAATTGTAAATTGATATTAATTGGTGATACTGCCCAATTGCCTCCTGTAAAGTTAGAATTAAGTCCGGCTTTAGATAAGCATACTTTATCTTCTCAATATAACAAAGATGTAAATGAAATTGAATTGAATGAAGTAATGCGTCAACATAAAGATTCAGGAATTTTAGTTAATGCAACTGAATTAAGAGTTATTTTACGAGATGAATATTTTGGCGATTTTAAATTTGATTTAAATTACCCTGATATTATCCGTTTAACGGATGGATATGAAATAGAAGATGCTATTAATGATACTATTGGTAATAATAGAGTAGAAGATACTGCAATTATTGTTAGGTCAAATAAAAGAGCGAATCAATACAATCAGCAAATTAGATCTAAGGTTCTTGGACAAGAAAATGAAATTGCAACCGGTGATTTTGTAATGATTGTAAAAAATAATTATTATTGGTTAAAAGATTCAAATAATGTTGGATTTATAGCCAATGGAGATATTTGTGAAATCTTAGAGATATATAATTTTAAGGATTTATATAACTTTCATTTTGCAGAAGTCAAGTTAAGAATGATAGATTATCCTAATCAAGCACCATTTGAAACCGTTATTTTATTAGATACTTTACATAGTGAATCTCCATCATTATCGTATGATGATTCTAATAAATTATATCAAGAAATAGCTAAAGATTATGCAAATGAGCGATCAAAATACAAAATGATGCTAGCAATTAAAAATAATAAATATTTTAATGCCTTACAAGTAAAATTTGCTTACGCGATGACTTGTCATAAATCACAAGGTGGACAATGGGAAAATGTATTTGTCGAACAACCTTATTTGCCTAATGGTCAAGATATTTCATATATTCGTTGGTTATATACTGCGATTACACGAGCTCAAAAGAAATTATATTTAATTGGATTTAAAGATGAATATTTTGAAGATTAATTTACCTCTTAAAATACTATTATTAATTTTAGCTATCAATATCTCTTGTTCTACAACAAAAAAAATAGAACATGAATTAGTAAATCAGTCAGAGATCAATAATTATTTTAGAGGCCTGGTAGTATACAATCCAAAAACAAATAAAGAATTAATTAATTTTAACGGTAATAAGTATTTTACACCCGCATCAAATACAAAATTGTTTACTTTTTATACTGCCTATAGAACTTTTAAAGATTCAGTAACAGGATTAAATTACTTAATTTCAAGTGATTCTTTAATAATTAAAGGTACTGCTGATCCATCTTTTTTGTATGGATTTGATGAAAGTAAAACACTTGAGTTTTTAAAAAAGAAATCACAAAATATTTATTTAATTAATGAAAATATTGCTGAAAGTTCTTATGGCTCAGGTTGGACTTGGGATGATTATCCTTATTACTATATGCCTGAAAAAAATCTATTCCCAATTTATGGAAACATTATAAAATTGTCTAAAAAAGGCGATAGCATTTCAGTTTTACCAAGGTTTTTTGGTAAAAGCACTAAAATTAATGACAGGGTTGATTTAAGAAGAGATGTTGATAAAAATAATTTTTATGTTAAAAGTGATATTGAACTAGACGAAAGACAAATTCCATTTAAGACATCAAATCAATTGGTTGCTGATTTATTAAGTGATGAGATTGGTAAAAAAGTAGTTTTAATTCCTTCAAATAAGAGCTATAGTTTTAAAGAGTTTAAAAGTGTAAAATATGATTCATTATACAAGCAATTGTTGATGGAGAGTGATAATTTTATTGCAGAGCAATTAATGTTACAAGTTGGAAATAAGGCAGATAGTGTTTTTAGTGTTACAAAAGCAATTGAATATTCTTTAAAAAATTATTTGCAAGATATACCGCAAAAGCCTCGTTGGGTTGATGGCTCGGGTTTATCAAGATACAATTTATTCACACCGGAAAGTTTGGTTTATTTATTGACAAAAATGTATCGAGAAATTCCTACTAAAAAACTATTTGCATACTTTCCTATTGGAGGAGATTCGGGTACTTTGAAAAATTACTATAAAAATGAAAAACCCTATATCTATGCAAAATCAGGTACATTATCAAATAATTATAATTTAAGTGGTTTTTTAGTTACCAAAAAAGGTACGGTTTTGATCTTTAGTTTTATGAATAACCATTTTCAGGGTAGTTCTTCTAATAGGAAAAATGAAATGAATGATTTCTTAAAAAGATTGTACAACAAATATTAATTATAAATTTGAAATTCCTTTCATATTTTTATTAATGAAATCAACCACATTATTTATATCATACTCATAATCAAACCATTTAATTTCTTTGTCTTTTTTAAACCAGGTATTTTGACGTTTAGCAAAACGACGGGTATTTTTTTTGATTTCTGAGATTGCAAAATCTAATGTAATTTTATTGTCAAAATAGGCAAATAGTTCACGATAACCTACAGTTTGTAAGGCGTTTAAAATTTTGTTTGGATATAGTTTTTTGGCTTCGGCTATTAACCCATTTTCAATCATCATTTCAACACGTTGGTTGATTCTGTCATAAATAATATCTCTATCTGCTGTTATACCAATTTTAATTGGAATAAAATTTCGTTTACTTTCTTTATTTTGTAAAAATGAAGAAAAAGGTTTATCAGTTCCAATACAAATTTCTAATGCTCTTATCAAACGTTGTTTATTATCAATATCAATTTTTTGGTAAGTTTCAAAGTCTAATTCTTTTAATTTATCTTGTAAAAAGTCAATTCCTTTTTCTTGTAAATCCAATTTCAATCGTTTTCTAATTTCTGGATCAACATCAGGAAAATCATCTAGTCCATTTAAAACAGCATTAACGTATAATCCGCTACCACCAACCATTATCACGATTTGATGCTTTTTAAAAAGTTTATTGAGTTTTGTTATTGCATCACGCTCAAAATCTCCAACATTATAATCTTCAAAAATTGATCGGTTTTGTATAAAATGATGTTTTACTTGTTGTAATTCATCTTCACTGGGTACAGCAGTACCAATAGTCATTTCATTATAAAACTGACGTGAATCACTGGATATAATTTCAGTTTGAAAATGTTTTGCAAGTTCAATACTTAAGCTGGTTTTCCCAATTGCAGTTGCACCAACAATTGTTATTAAATAATTTGGTTTCATATTAAGCAAAAATAAGTATAATATCCAAATTAATATGAGTTAGGATTTTGAAACGTTTGAATGAAATATTTATATATTTTTAACGTTAAATTTTTTTGATACTTTTGCCAAATTGAATTTCATTCTTAATGAAGGATTTTATATTCTACTTTTTATTTTTTTTATCCATAAGCTTTGTACATGCTCAAAGCATTGAAATTAGTGGTAATAGTTATGTTATAGCAAATAATGGAGCTAATATTCCAATGATCCAAGATGGTACTGATTTTGATGATGTAGTTGTTGGTGATTTGTTAATACACACTTTTACATTAACAAACTTAGATACAAGAAATCCAGGTACTCAAATAAGAAGCATAACCGTTAATTCATCCGAATTTATCATTACTAATAATATAAGTAACATAAAACCAGGGAGTTCTGGAAATTTTGATATTACTTTTCAACCAACTTTAAGCGGTATTGTGAATGCAATAATTACAATAGAAGTTAAAAAGCGAAATGTAACAAAAGTATATACATTTAATGTCAGAGGTATAGGCGTTAATGACATTATGATTAGCCAATATTATGAAAGTGGAGATACTGATAAAATAGAAATTAAAAATTTATTGGATATTGACATTCAAGAAGGGTATTATTATTTGGCTATTTATTATAATGGATCAAGTACAACGGGTCCCCCCGATTCTTTTGTATCAATTGGAGCAATCAATGCAGGTGAGGTAAAGTTAATAGGAGATACCAATTTATTTAATGGAGATGATATAATAATTATTTCTACTTCAAGTGGAACAAATTGTTTTTCTGATAAAGTTGATATAATTGGTAATAATACAAATTTTTGGGGTGCAAATACTTCTTTTACTAAAGGAGGTTGTACTAGTGAAATACCTCATGTAAATTTTGATTTAACTGATTGGATTGAAATGACCACTGTTAAAGTTGATTTAGCCAATAATAAACAAAATATTGCATTAGGAACATATAATTTAGGGTTAATTAGTTGGAATGGAATGTCTTGGTCAAATGAATCTTTACCAGATTTGTCAAGAACTGTAATGATTGATGGTATTTATTCTTCAACTGATGGTAATATTGAAGCATGTAATTTAATTATTAATGCCGATCTGAATTTTGATAATGGTACTTTAAATAGTGTTGTAGTTTATAAAGATTTAACTATAAATAGCACTTTTACTATTGGTGATACAGAATCTTTGGTTATGTATGATGATAATGCATTAATTACTGGAAATATTACTAAAAATGAAAATTCAACTTCAAGAAATAATACCCATGATATTACATATTGGTCTTCATCAATAACAAGTGCTACAATAGAAACTGTTTTTGAGGGTGTTACATCAAGTAGAATTTTTCATTATGATCAATCACAATCTTCAGCTTCTGATCCAAATGATCCAACATATTGGAATACTTGGCTTATAGCATCTGGTTTGATGGCTGCTGGAAAAGGGTATGCAGCGGAAGGTTTAACAGGAACAATAGGTGTGCATGATATTTCTCTAACGGGTATGCCAAATAATGGAGAAATTAATATTGAAATTGTGCAATGGGATGATGCAGATGCAGATAATGATTATAATTTAATTGGAAATCCTTACCCTTCTGCAATTGATATTGAATCATTTTTTAATGTAAATTCTTCAATGGTTGATCCAACGATTTATTTATGGACGCATACCACACCAATATCAAATGGAAGTTCAGGCGATTTTATTTCTTCTGATTATGCTACTTATAATTTTACAGGTGGAATAGGTGTTGAAGATGGTGTAGATCCTGATAAAAATATAGGTTCTGGTCAAGCATTTTTTATAAGAGCAATTAATTCTGGCAATGCTGTATTTAATAACTCTATGAGAATAGAAGATGCTAATAATCAATTTTATAAATTAGGTGGCTCTAAAAAAAGTATTCAAGTAGAAGAAAATAAAGATAGAATTTGGTTAAATTTAACTACTGAAGAGGGTGGGTTTAATCAATTGTTAATTGGTTTTATGGATAAAGCTTCAGAATTTGTTGATAGAGGTTATGATGCTTTAAAATTAGATGGTGGTAATCCTATTGCTTTTTATACAATTATTGAAAATAATAAGTATGCTATTCAAGGTTTAAATATGTTTTCTGTTGATAAAATTGTTGATTTAGGTTTTGATACAAATATATTTCCAAGAACATTTACTATTGGTATAGCAAAAGCAGAAGGACTTTTAAAAAATATAGAAGTTTACTTAATTGATAATGAGTTGCAAATAATTCATGATTTAAAGATTAGTGATTATCAATTTAGTCAATCCGTAGCTGGAGAATTCCCAGATCGTTTTACTTTACAGTTTACAAACTCTGCTTTAGGTGTTAGTGATAATTATAAGAAAGATGACTTTATAATTTCAAACTTTGAAGAAACCATAAAAATTAATGCAAGTCGAAACGTAAATTCGGTAAAAGTTTATGATATTATGGGAAGGGAGATACTTCATGCCAAACCTAATAAACAAATTTTTAATTTAGTTACTGAGAATATAAAAACGGGTACAATTCTAATAATTCAAGCAGTATTGGAAAACGGAACTGTTATTAGTAAAAAAATGATTAAGTTTTAATTATATTACAATTCAGTACCACATCTAAAACAAAATTTTGCATCATCTTTGTGGTTTCCTTCTGAACAATTAGAACAAGATTTTGTATTAGTATGGATAGTATTTAAACTTTGTTTAGAATACTCAACTGTAACAATTCCTGTAGGAATAGCAATAATTCCATAACCTAAAATCATAACCAAACTAGCTAAAAACTGCCCAAATGGAGATTGAGGAGCAATATCACCATAACCGACAGTAGTTAAGGTAACAATAGCCCAATAAACGCCTTGTGGTATACTGGTAAAACCACTCTCATCTCCTTCAACAATGTACATTACTGAGCCTATAATTATACACAAAACCACTACGGCTAAAATGAAAACAAAAATTTTAAACCTACTTGCTTTTAATGCTTGACCTAGTTTGTTTGCTTCACCAATATATCTAACTAATTTTAAGATTCTAAATACTCTCATCAAGCGCATTGCTCTTAAGGCGACGAGTGCATGACCACCACCAAAAATAAGAGATAAATATTTTGGAATGGTTGAAAGTAGGTCAATGACACCATAAAAACTAAAAATATAATCTTTTGGTTTTTTAACACTAATTATTCTAGCAACATATTCAAAAGTAAAAAGAATTGTAATAACCCATTCTGAAATATTAAAAAAAGCATGATATTTAGCATCAAATTCTTTAATGCTTTCAAGCATAACTAATACGATACTGGCTAAAATTAACCACAATAAAACTACATCAAATAATTTACCAGCTTTAGTATCAGCTTCATAAATTATTTCATGTAATTTATCTTGCCAGTTTTGTTTATTAGGATTTGGTTTCAACAGTATTAGTTTTTTCTAAAGTTATTAAACTATTTTGAGTTTTTATAATTTCATTAAAAAATTCTTTTAAATATTGATAATCGTTTGTTTTATAAATTGTTTGATTAAGTTTTATTTTTGTAAAAACAGTGATTTTATTTTCTTCCTGTTTGAAATTTGCAATAAATAAACCGCCATTATTAGGTAGTGTAAAAGCAATATTTTTAGGTATTGTTTTAATAATAAAATTACTTGGAATATCAATTTGAACTGTATAATGTTCACTAATCTTAAAACCAAAATTAACAGGGTAGTTTCTTTGTTTTAATTGAAACGGATTTTTAGTATATTTTTCAATAAAAGGGTTTAAATAAAAATTATTTCCTATAGATTCAGCCGCTTGAATTTCAATTTCAAAATTTTCAATAAATGGATTTTCATGATTATCAAGCTCTTCATTGGTATAGGAAATTATTTCTAAATTTTTATTTTTATTCTCTAAATAAATTAAATACTCCTCTTCACTTTTATCTTTAATCAATTCTTTCTTGAATTTTGAAAAATAACCATTATAAGTTTCTTTTACATTACCAATAAGAGTACCATCTTCATTCATTTTAAGTTTAGCACTTATTTTTTCAAAAGTTTTTATTTTAGGTGTGGTAGAAAACCAATAGCTTCCATTTTCAAAATCTAAGACTCTACCATAACTATTTAATGCTTTAAAAGGTAGCATGTCAAATGATAGATAATCATCAGAAGCATCAAGTAAATATGTTTGATCATTAATTGTAAGATGTGTAGCTAAATAATTAAAGTCTGTCATAATTGGGTGTATCTTAGTTGGAAAACCTCTATCTCTTGTAGCTAAAAGTATTATTTTGGCATCAAAATCAGCTGCTTTTAAAGCTGAGATTAGTGCTAAATTTATTTCTGAGATACTACCGAGCTTTTCTTTATAAGCTTTTTTAACATCTACATCTTTAAAAATAGATACTTTGTCATTATTTAATGAAAAATGATTTTGAATATATTTGTATATAGATTTGCATTGAGACATTTTATCTTCAATAATTAATAAATCATTTGGTAAATTCTTTGATAAAAAAGAGCTACTTTTTAATTGCTTACCTATGCTTTCATCATATTTTAATCTTTTATCGGTTTCTTTCCAAGTTGTTGTATATTGTTTACTTGTACCGTCTGTATAAAAAATTTCAGCTAACTCAAATTTTATTTTTGAAATATAATTATTTTTAGTTGTTGAATATTTTTCTTCTTCAATAAATGCAGGAATATCCTTCATTATATAAGTTAATTCCTCACAATCTGCAGTTGTTCCATGTCCAAGTGAAAAGCAATGTTTTTTAAGAGTTGCTTTATTTGTTGAAAGATTTATTAATCCTTTAAAACTTCTATTATACCTCCAGTTACCTGGTATTAATGCATGAAATTCACTATGAATTTTTGGAATGTCTGATTGAAATGTCCAACCACTGAAATTGAAGAAAAATTTAGACTCTAAAGTATATTTATATTCTAATACACTACCAGGTTTTACATTAGGAAAAGTAAAGGTTACTTCTTTCCAACTACTGTTTATTGTTTTAGTAAATATCTGTTTAGATTTTAAATTAGTAATGGGCTCATTTAAATTATGTGTTACAGCTCTAATTTTTTTTACCTTTTCTTTACTCTTATTTTTATCATTATAGATATATATTTTAACAGTTGCATGCTTTTCTCCTTCTTTATTTAAAATTTTTATTTTTCTATAAACAGTTGTTCTTAAGAAAACAGAATTATTTACGTTTTGAACTGTTGTATTTCCATGCTCATAGATTACTACAGCATTTGCCGTTGTATCTTTTTCATAAACTTTCATTTTTAACATGTCAATGTTTACATTATCAAATGTATACGGTTTCTTATTGCTTTGGGAAAGTATCAATGTTGTCACAAAAAGTAAAAAAAGTGTACTAATTTTTTTCATTGCAAAAAATTTTAATATTGAATTAGAGTAAATAAACGATAAAAAAGGAGAA
>JAUWLK010000191.1 GCA_030613745.1 Flavobacteriaceae bacterium
ACTGACATTGAAGTAACCAATACACTTTCAAAAAAAATTGAACAAAAAATTCAAGATCATATAAAAAAATATGAAATTAATGGTGAAAATGTTTTAGTAACATCAGTAATCGGGCAAGTTGGTGAAGGGACTAGTGATCCAAATAGAGGAGCTCAAGGCGGCACAACACCAAATAAGGCAAGAATTACTATTGATTTTGTGAAATTTATAGACAGAAATAGTATAAATACAGAAGATGTTTTAATGGAAATTAGAGATCTTTTACACAATTATCCTGGTGTAAATATAACTGTTGATAGACCTGAAGATGGACCTCCTGCTGGAGCTCCAATAAACATTGAAGTTAGTGGTGATGATTATGAAGAATTAATTGCTACTGCAGATAATATCAAACAATTTATCAACGAAGCAAATATTTTAGGTATTGAAGATTTGAAATTGGATGTTGAACAAGGGAAACCCGAATTACCAATTATAATTGACAGACAAAAAGCAAGACGTTTAAACGTTTCTACCGGTCAAATTGGTAGTACCATTAGAACATCATTATACGGTAAAGAAATTTCAACTTTTAAAGATGGAGAAGATGATTATCCTATTAATTTAAGGTTAATGGATAAATACCGCTATAACAAAAATACTTTGATAAATCAAAAAATTACTTTTAGAAATCAAAATACGGGCAAAATAGTTCAGGTTCCAATCATAGCTTTTGCTCATATTGAAAATTCTTCAACATTTAGTGCCGTTAAACGAAAAGATTTAAATAGAGTAATAACTATTTTTTCGAATGTACTTGAAAACTACAATGCAACTGAGGTAAATGATCTAATTAGAAATACATTAGAAAATTATAACTTACCAAAAGATATTTCTATTTCATTCACAGGTGAACAAGAAAAACAAGCGGAAGAAATGGCATTTTTAAGTAATGCTTTACTTATTGCTGTATTTTTGATTTTCTTGATATTGGTTGGTCAATTCAATTCAGCTTCAACTCCTATTATAATTTCATTATCTGTTCTATTAAGTTTAATTGGGGTTTTATTAGGGTTAATAATTTTTAGAATGGAATTTGTGGTTATGATGACCATGATCGGTATTATTTCATTAGCAGGTATAGTAGTAAACAACGCTATTGTTTTAATTGATTATACAAATTTAATTATTGAAAGAAAACGAAATGAATTAGACCTAACAGAATCTCAAATGTTATCAAAAAATGAAATTATGCAAAGTATAGTTGAAGGAGGTAAAACAAGATTACGACCTGTTTTGCTTACGGCTATTACCACCGTTTTAGGTTTATTACCTTTAGCTATAGGAATAAATATTAATTTTATGACCTTATTTACTGAATTTAATCCACATTTTTATATTGGTGGAGAAAATGTTGCATTTTGGGGACCTATGTCATGGACTATCATATTTGGATTAACATTTGCTACTTTTTTAACATTAATTGTAGTACCTGTAATGTTTTACATTCAGTTTTTACTAAAATTAAAATTTACCAAGAAAAAAGTAATTGTAAATAACTAGAACCAAAAACCTAAGTTAAAAAACCAATAATCTTGTTTATTATCAGGTGTCCATGAATACTTGATTTCAATGGGGCCTATAATAGTATTCAATCCATATCCTACGGCATATCCTGATTTGGTGTCTTCAAAAAGAGAACCATTATTCCATAAATCTTCTTCAACACGTGCAAAATTCCCTGTAAAGGAAACAAAATGTTTATTAAATACTTGATAGCGAATAGTTAAAGCAGACTTTAAAAAAGAGGTTTCATTCAATTCAGCAACATTGTAGCCATAAAACGGAACAAAAGTATTGATAAAATTTTCATTATTCCCTCCTAAATGATAATCATGAATACTATTTCCATTAGAACCTATTGTAATCCCTGCTCCCGAATTAAAATGTATAGATAATTTATCAAAAAATGTATAGACATATCCTAATTCCCCATACAATTGTGAAAAAGAATTAAAATTATCTTCACTATTGGCCGATAATAAATATACTATATAATTAGTTTCAATATAAAATCCTTTTTTGGGAAAATATTTTGTGTCATAAGAATCAAAAGCAACTTTTGCAAATGCATTTAAATAATTGCTATTATCAAAAAAATTTCTTACAGTTTCATCGTTAATAATTTCATCTGTAAAAATTTTCAAAAATTTATCTTCAATTCCAATTCTTAAGGCTAGCTTATTTTTAATTGTTGTTTGAATATATAATTGTGTTGTAAAATCATTATAATCAACCGGTACTTTAAAACGAATATCAACTTCTTCACCACTACCTGGTAAAGTGACTAAAGATATATCATCATTAAACGAATTATATCTTGTATTTAAACCAAAACTCCAATTAAATCCATTATCTAAAAAATAATCAATATTATATCTTAAATTATCCCCAAAAATAAAGTCAGCTGATAAAAAATCATTTTTAAACAATGCATGTTTTTTGGTAAGATTAACTAAAATACCTGTTTTGTATAAATCATCATAATGAGCTCCTAATTGTAAAAAAGTAGAAACTTCATCTTCAATTAATTTCAATTCAATTTTTGTTCCTCCCTGAACCGGGATAAATCTATATTGTATATTTTTAAAATTACCTGTAGCAGCTAATGCATTAATTCCTTCTTCAAATTTTTTCTGACTAATTGACTCTCCTTCTATTATTTTTAGTTTATCAATACAGTAATTATCTGTGTAGTTTTTATTACCATTAATTTCGATATCTTTAATAAATATATCTTCATTTTTTCTTTCAAAAGTTCTAATTGTACTATAGTATTTGCTTTTAGTTTGTTTGCTAGCTATTTTTAACAATTCTGCTAAATGTTCGTTTGCAATGTCTTCTCCAGATTTAATAATTTCCGTCACTTTATCAAAAGTAAAATTATTAAAATTTGAAATATCGGGTCTTAAATAAACATCTGTTAATTTAATTTTCTCTGTTAAATCATTGTACATTTGAAAACCAGCTATTTGCATTAATATTTCTGGTACAGAGTTTAATTCTTTTCCTTTATGTAGTTCTCCTTGTACATTAACTCCAATAATATAATCAACTCCTTTTGCTTTTAATCTTTCTATAGGATAATTATTAACAATACCTCCATCAACTAATGTTTTACCATCAATGTTTACAGGGCTTAGCAATCCAGGAAATGAGCCACTAGCTCTAATAGCTTCAGGTAAAAATCCATGATCAAGAACTACTTCTTCACCAGTTTCTAAATCTGTTGCTATACAAAAAAAAGGAATTGGAAGTTTACTAAAATCATCAATACTATGGACATGTTCTGTCAATTGGCTATAAAGATTAAAAATATTTTGCCCTTTAGAAATACCTGAAGGCAATCCGATTTTCCCTTTTTGAATAGGCAACTTTAATGCATATTTACCCATATTTTCTTTTTGATAAAAGGAAGATACTTTTCTAGGTAATTTATCTTGAATTAAAGCAGAAAAATCATGAACATTTAATATAGAATCTAACTCATGTGCATTATATCCTGAAGCATATAGTGCTCCAATTATTGCACCCATGCTTGTACCTGCTATATAATCAACTCTTACTCCTGCTTGTTCTAATACTTTTATTACTCCAACATGAGCATAGCCTTTAGCTCCACCACCACTTAGTACCAAACCAACTTTTACATCATCATTGGGTTTTAAATCATGCTGTGCAAAGCCGAAATTTGAAATAAAAAAAATTAAAATAATCAAGTATTTCTTCATATCATTTTAAAAGAAGTATAAATCTACTTCTTTTTATTAAAATATTTACTGATTTTATTTGCTTTATCCTTACCAATAATTCTTTCTAAATCCTCAAAAGAAGTCTCTTGAACTCTTTTAACTGATTTATATTTTTTTAATAAACTTAAAATTGTTTTTTCTCCAATTCCATTGATATTTAAAAGTTCCGTTTGAATGGCATTTTTACTTCTTTTATTTCTATGATGTGTAATTCCAAAACGATGTGCTTCATTTCGCAATTGCTGAATGATTTTCAAAGTTTCTGATTTTTTATCTAAATACATCGGTATAGAATCTCCTGGATAATAAATTTCCTCTAAACGCTTTGCTATTCCAATAATGGCAATTTTTCCTCTCAACCCTAAAACATCAAGACTCTTTAAAGATGATGATAATTGTCCTTTCCCTCCATCAATAACTATTAGCTGAGGTAAACTCTGCTCTTCATCCAACAATCGTTTGTATCGCCTGTGCACTACTTCTTCCATTGAAGCATAATCATCCGATCCCACAACAGTTTTAATATTAAAATGACGATAATCTTTTTTGCTTGGTTTACCATTTTTAAATACTACACATGCTGCTACAGGATTCGTACCTTGAATATTTGAATTATCAAAACATTCAATATGTCGAGGTTCTTCATTTAATCTTAAATCTTTTTGCATTTGCCTCATTATCCTATTGGTATGTTTATCTGGATCAATTATTTGAATTTGTTTGAATCGTTCTTGTCGAAAATATTTAGCATTTCTTACTGATAATTCAACAATTCTTTTTTTATCTCCCATTTTTGGAACTGTAATTTTAATATCTTCTCCTACATCAACCAAAAAGGGAACATAAATTTCTATTGAAACCGAATTAAATCTTTGTCTAATTTCAACAATGGCTAATTCTAATAACGATTTATCAGTCTCATCTAATTTCTTTTTTATTTCAATGGTATGAGATTGAATAATTGCACCATTTGTGATTTTTAAAAAATTTATATAGGCAAAACTCTCATCAGAAATAATTGAAAAAATATCAACATTTGTGATAGATGGATTTACAATTGTTGATTTTGCTTGATAATTTGCCAAAAGATCAATTTTTTCTTTAATTTTTTGAGCTTCTTCAAACTCTGCTTTATCAGCAAAATCGTACATTAAATTTTCAAATCTTTGTAATGAACTTTTAAAATTTCCTTTAATGATATTTTTAATCTCCTTGATATCCTCTAAATAATCCTTTTCTGATTGTAACCCTTCACAAGCCCCTTTGCAATTATTAATATGATATTCCAAACAAATTTTATATTTTTTATTTTCAATATTTTGTTTTGATAAATTATAAGCACATGTTCGTAAAGGATATAATTCTTTTATTAATGAT
>JAUWLK010000259.1 GCA_030613745.1 Flavobacteriaceae bacterium
TTCAGTTGAAGGCTTTTCCACTTATGGTAAAAATAGAAAACCACTTACTTCAAAAGCAATTTATAATTTATTTAAAGATTTTAAATATGTAATACCTCAAGGAAGTGTGATGTTTGGTTTAGGTAATGAACAAATCACAGCTTCTTTATCAAACTGTATAGTAGTACCTCCGGTTTATGATTCGTATGGTGGAATTTTTCATACCGATCAGCAAATGGCACAATTATTTAAAAGAAGATGTGGAGTGGGGGTTGATTTATCAGAATTACGCCCTAGAGATGCAAAAGTTTCCAATGCAGCAGGAAGTACTACAGGTGCAGTTTCTTTTATGAATCGTTTTTCAGCTACAACAAGAGAAGTTGCTCAAAACGGTCGTCGTGGAGCTTTAATGTTAACTTTGGATATTGCGCATCCTGATATTGAAGATTTTATTACAATAAAACAAGATTTGACCAAAGTAACCGGTGCAAATATTTCTATTCGTCTTTCAGATGAATTTATGCAAGCTGTTGAAAATGATGAAAAATACACATTAAGATGGCCAATTGATTCAAAAACACCTAAATACACTAAAGAAGTAAATGCAAAAGAATTATGGGAAACTGTAATAAAAAGTGCTCATAATACAGCAGAGCCTGGTTTAATTTTTTGGGACAGACAGCATAATTATTCAACCTCATCATTATATCCTGGATTTAAAAATTCTTCTACAAATCCATGTTCAGAAATTGCTATGCAAGGTGGAGATAGTTGTAGATTAATTGCGGTGAACTTATATAGTTTTGTTGACGAACCGTTTACAAAAAATGCTAAATTCAATCATCAAAAATTTTATGAAGTAGTATATGAAACCCAAAGGTTAATGGATGATTTGGTAGATTTAGAATTAGAGGCTGTTGATAAAATTTTAGATAAAATAAATGCTGATCCTGAACCTGATTTTATCAAACAAACTGAAATTGATACTTGGAAATTACTTCGTGAAACCGGAAAAAAAGGTCGACGTACTGGTTTAGGTTTTACTGCTTTAGGAGATGCCGTTGCTGCCCTTGGAATAAAATTTGATTCTGATGAAGCTTTACAAATAGTTGATGAGATTATGAAGTCAAAAATTACTGCAGAATTTGATAGTAGTATTGACATGTCAATTGAACGTGGGCAATTTGAAGTGTTTAACCGAAATATTGAAGATAAATCGGAATTTATTCAAATGCTAGAAAATGAATTTCCTGATGTTTATGATCGAATGATCAATCACGGGCGTAGAAATATTTCAATTAGCACTGTAGCACCAACAGGGTCTTTAAGTATGTTAGCTCAGGTTTCATCAGGCATTGAGCCTGTTTTTTTGATGTCGTATAAACGCAGAAGAAAAATAAATACAGAGGATAAAAATGCTAGAGTTGACTTTGTAGATGAATTAGGAGATGCTTTTGAAGAGTTTACAGTTTATCATAAAAAACTACAAACCTGGTTGGAAATAACAGGTGAAACCGACTTAAATAAAAGCCCTTATGCAGGTGCAACAGCTACTGAAATTGATTGGAAAAAACGTGTAGAGATGCAGGCGATAGTACAAAAATACACTACGCATTCTATCAGTTCAACTATTAATTTAGCTTCAGATGTTTCAGAGGAATTGGTTGGTGAAATTTATATGGAATCATGGAAACAAGGATTGAAAGGAATTACAGTTTACAGAGATGGCTCTCGTAGTGGAATTTTAATTGCAGATGATGATAAAAAACAAGAAAAAGAGCTGTTAGATTATCAAAAAAATATAGTTTTCCCAAAAAGGCCTAAAACAATTGAAGCAGAAATTATTAGATTTCATAATGATTCAGAAAAATGGCTAGCCGTTGTTGGATTGATAGAAAATGAACCGTATGAAATTTTTACGGGTAAAATGAGAGATGCTTTTGATTTACCAAATTGGTTGGAAAGAGGCTGGGTAATCAAAAATAGAGATGCAAATGGTGTAGCAAGATATGATTTTCAGTATCTTGATAAGGAAGGATATAAAATTACAATTGAAGGTTTATCACGATCATTTGATAAAGAATTTTGGAATTATGCCAAATTAATTTCAGGTATTTTACGCCATGGAATGCCAATGCCTTATGTGGTTGATTTAATACAAAATTTAAATATGTATGATGATCATATAAATACATGGAAAAATGGTGTTGCAAGAGCTTTAAAACGTTTTGTTCCTGATGGTGTTGCTGCGGCAGATAAAAAATGCCCGGAATGTGGTGATCCTGACGGACTTATTTATTCAGAAGGATGTTTAAAATGTGTAAGTTGTGGTCATTCAAAGTGTGGATAGAATAAAAATGACCAATAAGTGATGAAAACTCTGTTAATTTAATTGACAGAGTTTTTTATTTTAAAAAGGTTATTCAAAAGTTAAATTTAAAAAGACACCTCTTGTTCCTAAATAATCGATAGGTCCCGTCCAAGGGCTTGAGTAAGAGGGATCATGCGTATTATCAGGTACCAATTCATTATTAATTGCAAAAATACCACGTATAGAAGGAGTAAATTTAAAGAAGTAAAAATAAAAATCCATACCTATACCTATTTCATACATAAAGTTGTGTGATTTCATTCTAAATTCACCTTCATAATTATCATCACCATTTTTTTCATTGCTTGAAAAATTATAATCATAAGAAACTCCACCGATTATATAAGGGCGTAGGTTGTTTAAACGATTGGTACTAAATTTTAAAAGTAGAGGTAAATGTAAATAAGTACCTGAAACTTTTCTTAATTCATCTGTAGTTCCATTGTAAATAGGGTTTCCGAAAGAATCTGTAGCATCAAGATTTGCATTTATAAAAGTTAATTCTTTGGTATTACTTCTCAGCCCGGGTTCAAATCTTAAATTGACATTTTTATGCAATCTGTAATCAACTACAAAGCCAATATTAAAACCTAAAGAAGCATTTACCGAAACAAACAAATCTTCTTGAGGAATAGGATTAATAGGAGAAGAAAGGTCATTTCCACTTTGATCGTAATAACTAATTTTAAAGCTATTATTATTCACACCTACATAATAACCAAAATGTAAGGCTCGTTTATCAAAATTTGGTAAGTATTCAATTTTTTCTTTTTGAGCGTTAATAATTTGAACACTTATAATTAAAAATAGGATATTTATAAAAAATAATTTTTTCATATTTATTTAATTGCTTGATAAATGGTTGCAATTCCAAATGTTTGAGGATATACTTTTGATGTATTAAACCCAGTTTTTAATAATATATTGTTGAAAGTATCTCCATAAGGAAAAGCAGCAGCCGATTCGGGTAAATAATTATAAGCATTTTTGTCTTTTGAAAAAATCTTTCCAACAGTTGGGATAATGTATTTTGAGTAAAAAGTAAAACCCTGTTTTATAGGAAATTTTGAAGGTTGAGAGGTTTCTAAAACCACAAAACTCCCTTTTGCTTTTAAAACACGATAAATTTCACTTAATCCTTGTTCCAGATTTTCAAAATTTCTAACTCCAAAGCCAACCGTTATTGCATCAAAAGTATTATTATCAAAAGGTAACTTTTCAGAATCACCTAAGATCATATCTATTTTATCATTTAAATTCAGGTCTGCAACTTTTTTCTTACCAACATCTAGCATTCCAGATGAAATATCTAAACCAATTACCTTTTCAACACCTTCTCTAGTAAGCATAATTGCCAAATC
>JAUWLK010000216.1 GCA_030613745.1 Flavobacteriaceae bacterium
TGAAAAAGGGAAATTGCATATAGGGATTGCTTTAAATGCGAATGGTGAAACATTATTTGATGAAGCTTATGCTATAAATCAGTATAAAAATTTTCAATATGCATGGTATAACACCAATTTTAATGATGCAACCGGGTTAAGTCTTTTAGCATTGAATAACGGAATGGAATATCATACTTCTCTAAATGATGCTGGAAAAATTGCCTATAGCCAAACCATTGGTGGAAGATTTACCTATAAAAAAAATAGATTCAATGCAGATGCAGCAACTTATTTTCAAACCGGAGATACTCCGATCGGAAATGATAAAGTAGATCTATCTGCTTATTATTTTACAGCAAACGCTAAGTTTAAAATTACTGATCAGTTTACTGTTGGTGCAGGAGTTGAAATTCTATCTGGTAACGATCAGCTTAGCACAAGTTCAAAAGACAAAGCTTTTAAACCTTTTTACGGAACCAACCATAAATTTAACGGATGGATGGACTATTTCTATGTAGGTAGTCATATGAGTAGTGTAGGTCTTATAGACATCAACACACCTGTAATTTATAAAAAAGATAAGTTTTCGGCTATCTTGGTTCCTCACTTTTTTTCCTCTAATGGAAATGTTTACGATCAGATAAACAGAGAAGAGGCTGATGCTTATTTAGGAACAGAAATAGATTTAGCTTTAGGTTATAAACTCTATAAAAACGTAATGATTAATGTTGGTTATTCAATGATGTTTGCTACTGACACCATGGAGATATTAAAAGGCGGTAATGAAAGTGAATCCAATAATTGGGCTTGGGCAATGATAACTTTTAAACCAAACTTTTTCAATACTAAAATAAAAAAATAGATTTAGTAAATTAATCCGGTGTTAAAATTATTTAAAGAAATTTACATTAATTTAGTGCCGGATATTTTTTGATAATTTTATTAAATGAAAAACAAAGCACCCTATTATAAAGAAACCGGAAAAGAGATTGAGGTTTTTGAGCAGTCATATAAAAATAAAATACCTTTTTTATTAAAAGGTCCAACCGGAACAGGTAAATCACGTTTTATTGAATTCATGGCATATCAATTAGACAAAAAATTGATTACTATTTCTTGCCATGAAGAAACATCTTCTACTGATTTAATCGGACGATTTATAATAAAAGGAGCTGAAACTATTTGGCTTGACGGACCACTTACTCGTGCAGTAAAAGAAGGTGCTATAATCTATTTAGATGAAATTGCAGAAGCAAGACCAGATGTAATTGTTGCAATTCATTCATTAACCGATCATAGGCGAGAGTTATTTATTGATAAATTAGGTGAGGTTGTTAAAGCACACACAAATTTTATGCTTGTGGCATCTTTTAACCCAGGGTACCAAAGAGGATTTAAAGAATTAAAACCTTCTACACGTCAGCGATTTGTAGCAATTAGTTTTGCTTATCCAGATGAAAAGTTGGAATCTGAAATATTAGTTAACGAAACCGGAATTGAATCTGGAATTGCAAAAAAATTAGTCAATATTGCTAATAAAATCAGAAACCTAACAGAACTAGGTTTAACCGAAACCGTTTCTACGCGCTTACTAGTTGATGCCGCAAAATTAATTCATTCCGGTTTACCTAAAAGATTATCGGTTGAAGTAGCAATTGTTGAACCCTTAACCGATGATTTAGAAATTACTGCAGCCTTACGAGATTTATGTAATCTATTAATATAATTGTAAATGCTGAATTGTTAATTGTAAATGACAAATGTATATTTGTTTGATTATTTAGAAAAGCAAACAGCAACAGAATTGATAAAAGATTGTGAAGAAATACAAAAAATTGTTACAGCTATATTGAAAACAGCAAAAAAGAATAATTAAGAATTAACAATTAACAATTTAGCATTAAGCATTAAAACGCAATGGCTCTAGACGAATATTTATATGGTAAAATAGCTGGTTTTTTTACAAAACGCAAGAAAGAATCGGTTGAAGGACATGTTAAATCAGTCAAACTTGTTGATATAAAACCTCGCTTAACTATTTTTGCAAGAGCAATTACAGGATATCCTATTGATATTTTTCCTGCCAAACGTGAAGGTGGTTATAAAAACAATAACTTCTTCTTACCTACTCTATTTTCAGAATTTTTAACTTACGAAGAAAACCTTACTTTTTACTTATTCAGAATTTTATATCTATCTACTCAAAAAAATTCAAACATAAATTGGCATGATAATAAAGATCATCCGCTAGAAGAATCTCAAGAAAAAGCACTAGAATCATCCAAAGAAATATTAGATAAACTGTATGAAGAATTTCCTATTTCTAAAGATATTCATAAAGAATTATTAGACTATTATAATTCTACAGCTACTACAAAAAAACCGGCAGATTATACTTTCCTTTACGGAAAATGGATGCGAAATAATCCTGAAACCAATTCTAATAATAAACTTAAAAATTTTAATAAAAAAGCAAAAAAAGCAATTTCAGATGAAATAGAAACTATTTTAAAAGCAAATCCTGTTGAAGAAATTATTTCACTTGAAATTGATCAAAAACAACAAGAAGATTATGTTTTAACACATGATTTTGAAAAAATTGATACTGCGGAAGAATGGGATGGCGGTTGGCGTGATTTTGATGGTGAGGATGAATTAGATGAACACAGTAAAGCCTTGGAAGAGTTAAATATGAAATATACAGTTCGCGTTGATGATACAACACATTCTGTTTATCAAGCTGAATTTATTGAAAATACAACTGTTTCTGAAAGTGCTGAAATAAACACCAAAGATTATCATATTTCCTATGATGAGTGGGATTATTCTAAACGAGAATACAAAGAAAATTTTTGTAAACTCTATCCTAAAAACATTACAGAAACAGATATTTCTTATTATAAAAAAACCTTGACTGAAAATGCATCAACCTTAATGGGTTTACGCAAAATGCTGACAAATATTAATAACAAATACCAACTACAAAGAAGACAAACACAAGGCGAAGAGTTTGACATTGACGCTCTTACAGATTTATATATTGATATTCATACCGGTCACACGCCCTCTGAAAATATCTATTTATCAAAAAGAAAAAAAGAAAAAGATCTTTCCATTTTAATGTTATTGGATGTTAGTTTATCAAGTGATGGATATGCAGCCGGAAATCGCGTGATAGATGTAGAAAAACAGGTTTCAATTTTATTTGGTGAGATTTTAAATGAGTTTAATGTTGACTTTTCTATTGACTGTTTTTATTCAAAAACAAGAAATTATGCTACCTATTTAACTTTAAAAGACTTTGATGAAGACTGGGATAAAGCCAAATATAAAATAGGAGCTGTTCAACCTGAAGGATATACAAGAATAGGAACGGCATTAAGACACTCTGGTGCTTTATTAGATAAACGAGAAACAAACAACAAATGGATTATCTTAATTTCTGACGGAAAACCGAATGACTACGATAAATATGAAGGTAAATACGGAATCAATGATGTAAAACAGGCTTTAAGAGAATTAAATGAGCGAAATATTAATTCATATGCTTTGGCTATTGAAGCCAATGCCAAGTATTATTTACCTCAAATGTTTGGTTCAAATCATTATGAAATTCTTACAACACCAGTTGAGTTATTGCAATCTTTAGCAAAGCTTTATGACAGAATAAAACACAAATCTTAAAAAATTATGAGCAAGAAAGTAAAAATTGCTTTGGCAATAGGGTTACAATTAGCAATGATTGCCTCAATAGGTGATTTTGTAGGATGGCCATACATGAAATATGTGCTAATTACTGCAATTATTTTTTTTGGATTAACAATTATCTTTTTTATTGCAGATAATATTAAAGACTAATTTAATACTATGTATAAGATCTTATTTTTTATTTTAATTTTTACCCTTTTTGCTTGCCAAAATAACAACTATGAAGCTACTGTTGCTAAAAACAATAATATAAATACAGAATTTTTACAAAAAACAGATGACGCTGAAAAAGCTTTAATATGCATGTATTTATTTGCCTATGGTAATGAATGTAAGATAAATACTTCATCTGTAAAATGTGAAATCCTAAAATCATTAAATATTGATAATGAGTGTAATTCTAAACATGTAGAATTTTTAAAGCAATGGTTCATAACAAATAAACTTATGTTAATTAAGTTACAAAATTGTCCGAATTTACCTTATAACTTTGCAATACAAAACCAAATTGAAGAAATTGGAATAATAAAACAAAATGATACACTTACTATTTTATTTAATGTTAAAGGAGTTAATCAATCACAAGAAAAAACCTGGGACATTACACAAAAAGATAGTTATATCATAATGAATGAAACATTAGTGAAAATTTAAAATGGAAACCGCAAAAATTGATTATAAAAATATTTACTATCCACCTGGGGGAATATTAAT
>JAUWLK010000067.1 GCA_030613745.1 Flavobacteriaceae bacterium
CCTGAATTTAAACGTAGTGTTTTAGAAGTAATGCGACAACCTTTAGAAGATAGAGAAATAACAATTTCAAGAGCTAGGTTCACTGTAACGTATCCCAGTAGTTTTATGTTAGTTGCTAGTATGAATCCGAGTCCGAGTGGATATTTTGTAGATGCAGATAGCCCAACCACATCATCACCTTATGAAATGCAACGATATATGAGTAAGATTTCGGGTCCTCTTTTAGATAGAATTGATATTCATATAGAAGTTCAACCGGTTCCATTTGAAAAATTGACAGATGATCGAAAGGGAGAGCCAAGTAAAATGATTAGAGAAAGAGTTACTAAAGCCAGAGAAATTCAAACGTTAAGATTTTCTGATAATGAAAAAGTACATTATAATGCACAAATGAATGTCAAACAAATACGGAAGCATTGTGAATTAAATGAAGCTTCAAAAATATTATTAAAAACAGCTATGGAAAATTTAAATCTTTCGGCAAGAGCCTATGATCGAATTTTAAAAGTATCACGAACAATTGCCGATTTAGAGTCTGTTGATAAAATTACACCAGAGCATATTGCCGAAGCCATTCAATATAGAAGTTTAGACAGAGAAGGTTGGCTGGGTTGATTTATTCTACAAATACACATTAACCATTCTGAATACTTTTGATAATCCGTTTTGGAGTAATTGGCATACGATTAACCCTAGCTCCACATGCGTCAAAAACAGCATTTGCTATGGCGCCCCCAACACAGATAATTGCGGGTTCACCACCTCCTTGTGTTTTGGAATCCATTTTATCAATAAATACACATTCTATTTTAGGGGTCTTTGAAAATTTAGTGATCTCATAATTATTAAAACTACTTGATCTTATCTTCCCTCCATTAAATTCAATATCCTCATACAATGCATATCCCAATCCCATCGTAATCCCTCCTTCTGTTTGAAGTGTTGCCCCATGCGGATTTACTACCTGTCCCATATCTTGTGCACACACAACCCGTATAGGCTGCACTTCTCCAGTAGTTTTATCTACATGGACTTCTGCAATCATTGCAACAGATGTTCCGGCATCTTCTCCTAGCGCTATTCCATACCCATGTCCTTCTTGTTTTTTTCTATTCCAATCAAAGGTTTTTGCAGCAAGTTTCAGTGTATTGGACATGGTTTCATTATTCAAATTGTTCAACCTGAATTCTAAAGCATCAATTCCAACTGCATGTGCTGTAGCATCTATATGAGATTCTCGGGCAAAAGTTGTTGAATTGTTCCCCGGAGCTCTCCACGCACCGGTTCCAAAAGGATGAATGTCATCTTCATTAAATATTCTTGTACGATTATTTGAAATACCGTAAAAGAGTTTTGTGCCTCTTGTACCTGCACAATAAATATCAAATTCCCATAAATTTAGTTTGCCATTACTATCGACACCTGAAGTTGCTTTCATGAGCGCCGCAGTTCTAAACCTATCATACATGAATTCTTCTTTTCTACTCCATACCAATTGAACAGGTTTACCACATAATTTAGCAATTTTAGCTACTTCTATAGCTTGACGATTATATATTTTACCTCCAAATCCTCCTCCTAAGTAAATTTGTTTTAAGTGGACTTTTTCTAGAGGCATATCAAATGTTTTAGCTAATTGTTCACGTGTTCCAAAAGGAGTTTGGGAAGAAGCCCACATAGTTAGTTTATCATCTTTAAAGTAGCATGTTGCTGAATGAGTTTCAATGGATGCATGTGCTTTGTAACCATCATAATAATTTGATTTAATTATTGTTACTGAATCTTCTTTGCCAACAGTTAAGTTTCCACTCTCTTCAAATACCTTGTTTTCTTTTACGTTATCATCTAAGTATTGAAATATGGTTTCATTATCTACTTTGATTTCAGGAGATTCCCATGTGACTAGAACTTTCTTAGCTGCTTTGTTAGCAATTTCAGGGTCTGAATGAACCACAGCAATCAAATTCTCATCTTCTACTAATTGAACACCTTTGAATGCAGATAATTCTGAGGAATCAACTTTTATTTTTTTCGAATTGAAAACTGCCGGTCTAATTATGGTAGCGTATACCATGCCCTGTAATTTAATATCTCCAGAGTATTTAGCTTTACCCGTAACTTTTGACTCAGCATCTAAACTAATAACTGGTTTACCAATGATCTTAAAATCTTTAGATTTTTTGATCTCAGGTTTCTTTTTTAATGTTTTGATTATTTTTTTTCCTTTCGTTAAGGTTGCATAAGTAACCTTTTGTGATTTATTATTTTTAACAAATACTGTCCCATTAGAAACATCAAGCATCTCATCAGATACTCCAAGATGCTCAGCTGCAAGATCTATTAAGACCTCCCTGGCTTCAGCAGCAGCAGCTCTTAACACCGGATCAATAAATCGAGTGGTTAGCGAACCCCAGGTTCCCGCAGCATAAGGGCAAAGTTCTGTGTCTCCCATAATCATATCAATAGAATAAATTGAGATTTCCAGTTCTTCTGCCAATACCTGAGCTAAAGAAGTTGTTATTCCCTGTCCCATTTCAATTTTTCCGGTATAACAATCTACTCTTCCGTCTTCTTTTACTCTTAAATATGCATTAAAATTTAACAAATCTTCAGAAGTATTCTGCCCAAAACTTTGTAACAGAGATAATTTTCCTATACAAAAAACAACGATTACTCCTCCACCTAATTTTTTTAAAAAATTACGCCTGTCTTGAGAAAAAGTTTTATCAACATCACTAAAATATAAATCAGTATGATTGTCTGTTTTCATAATTTTATTTTTTATTCATTTCTTTGGCAGCTGTTTGGATTGCTTCGACAATGCGATTATATGAGCCGCATCTGCATAAATTTTCTTCCATACCGTTAATAATATATTCACGAGTCGGATCTGGGTTACGGATTAATAAACCGTATGCATTCATGATCATTCCTGGCGTACAAAAACCACATTGTAGCGCATCATGTGCGATAAAAGATTTTTGGATAGGGTGTAGAGTACCATTGGAATTTAATCCTTCGATCGTTAAAATTTCTTTTCCTGCTACATCTTCTATTAAAATCATACACGATCTTACCGGTTCATTATCAATTAAAACTGTACAGGCTCCACAATCACCTAATCCACAACCATATTTAGTACCTGTTTTATCCAGATATTCTCGGATGACTGTTAAAAGTGATTCCTCCCCATTAACATTTACTGATACCGATTGGTGGTTTAGTTTAAAACTAATAGATTGTTTCATTTTTATCTATTTAAATTTAAATCTTAATTTAATCATTAAATTTAATTAATAATTTTGTAATTCCCTAATTAATTTGTAGTGAACAATCAAAATACTATTTTGTTTATTAAACCTAAGTAAATACACCATTTTTTAGATATCTCTCTCTTGTATATATAACAAGTGACATTGCTTTAGTGGTGGCGGTTCGTATCCACAGCCTGGAGAAATATCATTATCTCATAATGGCATATTATTTTTAGATGAATTACCTGAATTTAAACTTAGTGTTTTAGAAGTAATGCGACAACCTTTAGAAGATAGAGAAATAACAATTTCAAGGGCAAGGTTTACTGTAACGTATCCCAGTAGTTTTATGTTAGTTGCTAGTATGAATCCAAGTCCAAGTGGATATTTTGTAGATGCAGATAGTCCAACCACATCATCACCTTATGAAATGCAACGATATATGAATAAGATTTCTGGTCCGCTTTTAGATAGAATAGATATTCATATAGAAGTTCAACCGGTTCCATTTGAAAAATTGACAGATGATCGAAGGGGAGAGCCAAGTAAAATGATTAGAGAAAGAGTTACTAAAGCAAGAGAAATTCAAACGTTAAGATTTTCTGATAATGAAAAAGTACATTATAATGCGCAAATGAATGTCAAACAAAGGAAGCATTGTGAATTAAATGAAGCTTCAAAAACATTATTAAAAACAGCTATGGAAAATTTAAATCTTTCGGTAAGAGCCTATGATTGAATTTTAAATAACAAATACTTTTATATATAACTGATAATTTAATTAACTATTATTATTTTAGATTCGAAAATATCTGTTATATATTTTGAAAAAAAGATAATTAATTTAATGATAAAAATTAATTATCCGTGTCATTATTTTATTTTATTTTTGAAAGAATAAATTATAAAAAATGAATATCAAAAGTATACTGTTAATTCTTGGACTAATTTGGGTTCCTTATACTCAAACTCTTGCGCAAAATATTGAGATTAGCAATGTTGGGAATCCCAATGAGCCATCAATAATGATGGATCCAGAAAACCCAAACATATTAGTAGCTGGATCAAACCTTAATTATCATTATCGAAGTACTGATTCCGGTGAGACTTGGACTGGGAACACCCTTACATCATCATATGGAGTATGGGGCGACCCAGTAATAGATGTAGATACTTTTGGTAATTTCTATTTCTTTCATCTTTCAAACACCCCTTCTGGTGAATGGATAGATAGAATTGTTTGTCAAAAATCAACCGATAATGGTGATTCTTGGTCAGATGGAACTTATACAGGACTAAATGGAACAAAAGATCAGGATAAACAATGGAGTGTAATTGATCGAAATAACAACAACATCTACCTAACTTGGACACAGTTTGATGATTATGGAAGTAACGACCCTGCAGACATTAGTATAATTTTATTTTCGAAATCATTAGATGGAGGAAATACATGGTCAACTCCAATTAGAATTAATAAATTTGCTGGAGGTAGTGCAGATGATGGTAATTCAATAGGAGGAGCAGTTCCATCAGTAGGACCTAATGGTGAAATATATGTTTCTTGGGCTGTACCTAATGGTATTGTTTTTAACCGATCGCTTGATCAAGGAGATACTTGGTTACAAGAAGAAATAATAATCAATTATCTTCCTGGAGGGCTTAAATATAATATCCCAGGAATTCAAAGGGCGTTTGGATTCCCAGTAATTAAATGTGATCTTAGTGGTGGTGTCAATAATGGAACTATTTACGTTAATTGGTCTGATCAAAGAAATGGAGTAAACAACACAGATATTTGGTTGTCAAAATCAATAGATGGTGGTAATACTTGGTCCTCACCTTCAAGAGTTAATGATGATAGCTCTTCCACACATCAATTTTTTTCGTGGATGGATATAGATCAAACGAATGGTAATCTGCATTTTGTTTTTTATGATAGAAGAAACTATACTGATCAATATCAAACAGATGTTTATTTAGCATATTCAGGAGATGGTGGCGAAACCTTTTCAAATAGAAAGATAAGTGAATCTCCATTCATTCCTAATAGTGGTATTTTCTTTGGAGATTATAACAACATTACAGCACATAATAATATTGTAAGACCAATATGGACCAGACTTCATATTGGTGAGTTAAGTATATGGACAGATATAACACCCTTTGATTCAGCCTTATCAACTAGTGATGAAATTGTAAGTATAGAGCAGAACATAAAACAATACCCAAACCCAGTGTCTAATAATACAAGTTATGTTTCTTTTAAACTTCATGAGTCATCTGTTATTAAACTTGAAATTTTTGACCAACTAGGAAGATTAATACATACTATAATTAACAACCATGAAATGGGGTATGGTAAACATATTATACCTATTAATCTATATGAATTGGGTTTGCAATCTGGAATATACTATCATAAATTGTCGATTAATGGAAAATCTAAAACCATAAAGACAATAATAATTATTGAGTAAGTTAAAGAATCAATTGAAGAAATTATGACTGGCTTTTTTATTGTTTTATCAATTTTCTAACGATTAAATCTTTTTCAGAACTTATTTTAATCATATAAATACCTCTTGATAAGTTCTCAGTTGATATTGAGCTAAAGTTTGAATTTACTTCTTTCACCTTTCAACCTAAAATAGAAAGTATCACGAACAATTGCCGATTTAGACTCTGTTGATAATATTTCACCAGAGCATATTGCAGAAGAAATTCAGTACAGAAGTTTGGATAGAGAAGGGTGGTTGGGATAATCTTTAAGAACTTTTTTTGTATATTTGTAATGAATTTATCTGATAAAATATAACTAAATTATAACTTTAGATAATATCTATAAATACCTGATAATAAGTAAAATTATAATCTACTATAAATAAATCTTATAATTGATATTTACGATAAATTAGTATAAAAATGTATGGAAATCTTAGTTTATAATGGAATACCCAATTTAATTAATTCTTCTTTTAATTTTATTGCAGATTTAAAATGAATACCGTTAATTCCTAATTTTTTAGCAGCCTCTACATTGTCAAAATTGTCATCAATAAAAATACTTTTATTAGGATTTATTTGATAACGTTCTAAAGTTATTTCATAAATTTTAGAGAACGGTTTTCTGGTTTTTTCTTCACCTGAAACTACAATTCCTTCAAAATGTTGCAAAAATTCAAATCGTTGTAATGCTACAGGAAAAGCCTCTGCACTCCAATTGGTCAATGCGTATAATCGGTGTGTATTAATCCTTTTTAAATTATCAAGTAAAGCAACTGTTTCTGGAATGATTCCTCCTAACATATCTTCCCATCTGTCATAATAAATTCTGATCCAATTTTCATATTCAGGATATTGTTTGACCAATAACTCTGTAGCATCACGAAAAGTTCTACCGGCATCTTGTTCAATATTCCAATCAGAAGTACAAATGGTATTTAAAAACCAATCTACTTTTTTTTGATCTCCATTAAAAACTTCAAGATAAACGTATTCAGGACTCCAGTCTATCAGAACACCACCTAAATCAAATATTATTGTATCTATTTTATTCATAATTCATTGTTTTGTTTTTCGTTACTTCCCATTAAAAATGCTTTGATAAACCCATCTAAGTCACCATCCATTACAGCATCAACATTGCCTGTTTCATGGCCGGTTCTAACATCTTTCACCAATTTATAGGGATGCATGACATAGTTTCTTATTTGTGAGCCAAAATCAATTTTCATTTTACTGGCTTCAATAGAATCACGTTTTTCTCGTTGTTTTTGTAGTTCAAATTCGTATAATTGAGATTTCAATAATTTTAAAGCTCTGGTTTTGTTTTCAAGTTGTGATCTTGATTCTTGATTTTCAATAATGATACCTGAAGGTGCGTGTTTTAATCTTACTGCACTTTCAATTTTATTAACACTTTGTCCACCAGCACCTGAGCTTCTAAAAGTATCCCAAGTGATATCAGCAGGATTGATGTCAATTTCAATACTATCGTCTGCTAAAGGGTAAACATAAACTGAAGCAAAACTGGTATGACGTTTAGCATTGCTGTCAAAAGGTGAAATTCTTACCAAACGATGAACTCCGTTTTCTCCTTTAAGATAACCAAAAGCAAATTCACCATCTATTTCTAAAGTTACTGTTTTTATACCTGCTACATCACCTTCTTGGTAATTCAATTCTTTAACTTTAAATCCTTGTTTTTCACTCCACATCATATACATCCGCATCAGCATTTGTGCCCAGTCACAACTTTCTGTACCTCCAGCACCTGCTGTTATTTGTATAACTGCACTTAAATTATCACCTTCATCAGAAAGCATATTTTTAAATTCAAGTGATTCAATTAGATTTAACGCTTTGTTGAATTGTTGTTCTATTTCTTGAGCAGTTGCATCTCCATCTTTATAAAAATCATATAAAACAATTAAATCATCAACCTCTGAACTAGCTTGGTTATAATCATCAACCCATTTCTTCTTTTCTCTTAATGATTTCATTAAAATTTCAGCCTCTTTTGAATTATTCCAAAAGTTTGGGTTAGAAGCTGTTTCTTCATCATTAGAGATTTCAATTAATTTTTTTTCTATATGGAGGTAGACTTTCAGTTTGTCTATTCGAACAGAAGTATTTTTTATATTTTCTTGTGTAATCATAATTATCAGCAAAAATAAACTAAAAAATAAGATTGTCTATTTTAGATATTCAATTTGTCATACATATTTTATATTTTTAGACAAAATAATTAACCATGAAAAAATTAGCCTTTCCAATTCTTTTTTTATTTGTTTTTCAAACTACCTTTTCACAATTTTTTAAAGATAAAAAAAGCATTACAAAGTTTGATGGGTATTTTGATTTTTATTATGATGATAATGAAGACAAAATTTTTCTTGAAGTTAAAAACCTGGAAACTGAGTTTTTATACGTACACTCCCTATCAGAAGGAATAGGTTCTAATGATATTGGTTTAGATAGAGGTCAACTTGGAGGTGGGGTTGTAGTGAAATTCCAAAAAGCAGGTAATAAATTGCTTTTGATTCAACCAAATCAAAGTTATAGGGCAATAACAAATAATATAGAAGAGCGTAAATCTATTGAAGAGGCTTTTGCTAAATCGGTTTTGTATGGTTTTATAATTAAAGAGCAGAAAAATAATACATATTTAGTTGATGCTACTGATTTTTTGGTTAGAGATGCACATGGTGTTGCTAATAGATTAGACCAAAATAAACAAGGGTCTTATAGTTTAGATAAAACAAGATGTGCTTTTAATTTGGAGCGAACTAAGGCGTTTCCTAAAAATATTGAGTTTGATGTATTATTAACTTTTAAAGGAAACCCTAAAGATTATAAAATAAGAAGTGTTACACCGGATGCATCATCAATAACAGTACATCAACACCATTCTTTTGTTGAATTACCGGATAACAATTACAAACCAAGAGTTTATGATGTACGTTCAGGTTCCTACCCTATGTCGTATTTAGATTATGCAACACCTATAAATCAATCAATTGTAAAACGGTTTATTTATCGTCATCGATTAGAAAAGAAAAACCCTTCTGCAGCTGTTAGCGAAGCTAAAGAACCAATTGTTTATTATTTAGACAGAGGAGTTCCTGAGCCTGTAAGAACTGCATTATTAGAAGGAGCAAGTTGGTGGAATCAAGCATTTGAAGCTATAGGTTTTAAAGATGCTTTTCAAGTCAAAATGTTGCCTGAAGGAGTTGATCCTTTAGATTTGCGTTATAATGTAATTCAATGGGTACATAGATCTACAAGAGGGTGGAGTTATGGAGGTAGTATTTCTGATCCAAGAACAGGTGAAATAATTAAAGGGCATGTTAGTTTGGGGTCATTGCGTATTCGTCAAGATTTTTTAATTGCTCAAGCCTTGCAAGCACCCTATGCTAATAATGATTCTGATGATAATTTTGCTTTGGAAATGGCATTAGCTAGAATTCGTCAATTGGCTGCACATGAGGTAGGGCATACTTTAGGTTTTACCCATAATTTTACATCAAGTATCGATAATCGTTCTTCAGTGATGGATTATCCACATCCATTTTTACAGGTAAAAAATAATAAGATTGATTTTTCAAATGCTTATACCAAAGGAATGGGAGATTGGGATAAAGTTATTGTGGCTTATTCTTATCAAGAATTTCCTCAAAATGAAAATAAAAAACTGCAAGATATTTTAAGTATAGCTTTTGCAAAAGGAATGCGTTATATTTCTGATGCTGATGCTCGTCCAAAAGGTAGTGCTCATGCTTATGCTCATTTGTGGGATAATGGGAATGATCCAGTTGAAGAATTGAACAATGTTTTAAATGTGAGAGCATTCTCAATTAATAATTTTTCAAAAAATAATTTCAAATCCAATCAACCTTATTCTGTTTTGGAAGATGTTTTTGTGCCACTTTATTTTTACCACCGATATCAAACAGAAGCTGTTTCAAAAATTATTGGTGGATTGGACTATTCTTATGCTATCAAAGGTGGTAATCAGCTTATAGTAAAACAAGTAGATATAAAAACTCAACGTATTGCTTTAGCTGCTTTGATGCAAACAATTGATGTAAATACTTTAGCAATTCCTAAAAATATTTTAAATATATTTCCACCAAGAGCAATTGGATACTCTAGAACGCGTGAATCTTTTAAGAGTAATTTAGGACTTGCGTTTGATCCTTTTGGGGCAGTTGCAACAGCCTCAGATATGACTTTTGAGTTGATTTTACATCCGGAAAGAATTTCAAGAATTTTTACATATAAAAGTTTAGATGCAAAACAGATTGGTGTCAATGAAGTTTTTAACACCCTATTTGATCACACTTTTAAAAAATATCATCAAGACAGCTATCACCAAGCTCTTCAAAATATAATTAATGAACAGTTATTGAATAATATGTTTGAATTGGCAGCAAATGATAAACTATATGCACAAGTAAAGGCTGTTTGTTTTGTTAAATTAGAGGAGTTATCTCAATGGTTATCTACAAATAAAGCCAAAGGAGATCAACAAATTCAAAATAAGTACACAGTAAAAAGAATTAAGGGTTTTATAAAAAATCCAAAAACACCACCTCATGCAATTGTTCCTAAAATACCAGATGGTTCACCAATTGGCATGGATTAAACCTTTTTCAATGAAAAATAATTTTACCTTAATTTCAGTTCTTTTAATGCTTAGTTATCAATTATCATTTTCACAACAGGTAGATGAATTAAAAATTCCAAAATTAACTTTAGAAGAAGCAAATAGATTGTCAAAGTTGCCACTAAAATGTATGAATACAGAATATCCTAATAAATTAGGGCAAACTTTAGGTGGTGAAGAAGATTTAAAAGCTCCAAAGGTTTTACACCCAGCATTTTATGGGTGTTTTGATTGGCATTCTTCAGTACACGGACATTGGTCCTTGGTTAGTTTAATAAAACAATTTCCAAAAATTGAAAACTCAACTCAAATTAAAGAGAAATTAAAACAAAATATTTCCAAAGAAAATATAACAAATGAACTAATATATTTTAATGGAAAACACAATAAAATCTATGAAAGAACCTATGGCTGGGCTTGGTTATTAAAATTAGCGGAAGAGTTACATACTTGGAATGACCCTTTGTCAAGAGAATTAGAAAATAATTTAAAACCATTAACC
>JAUWLK010000170.1 GCA_030613745.1 Flavobacteriaceae bacterium
AGATCTTCTTTTTTATGTGGACTCATGGCAAATTGAACGTTACATCCTCCAGCAAAATCTCAAATAGATCGCATCATTTTAATTGCCATATCACGCATTCTTTGGTAGGCAGTATCACTTAAGGTCATTGCTGGTGCTACTGTAATTGAGTCTCCTGTATGAATACCCATTGGATCCATATTTTCAATGGTACAAATAATTACAACATTATCATTCTTATCGCGAAGTAATTCTAATTCAAATTCTTTCCATCCAAGTAAAGCTTTGTCAATCAATACTTCATGAATTGGAGAAGCTTCTAAACCACGTTGTAATAATTCATCAAATTGTTCTTTTTTATAAACAATTGAAGCTCCAGAGCCACCTAAAGTAAAGGATGGTCTGATTACCAATGGGAACCCATATTCTTGAGCAATTTCTTTTCCTTTTAAAAATGAAGTGGCAGTTTGTGAAGGTGCTTGAGCTATACCAATTTTATTCATTAATACACGAAATTTTTCTCTGTCTTCAGTAATCTTAATTGCTTCAATATCAACACCTATAATATCTACATTGAAATCTTCCCAAATACCTTTATCATCAGCTTCAATACATAAATTTAGAGCTGTTTGCCCGCCCATTGTAGGTAAAACTGCATCAATTTCATGCTTTTTTAAAATCTCGATTAATGATTTTGTGGTCAAAGGTTTTAAGTAAATATGGTCAGCCATTTGAGGATCTGTCATAATGGTAGCCGGATTGGAATTTATCAATACAACTTCAATACCTTCTTCACGTATAGAACGTATTGCCTGTGTTCCTGAATAGTCAAACTCGCAAGCTTGGCCAATTACAATTGGACCTGAACCTATAATTAAAATCGATTTTATGGATTTGTTTTTTGGCATTCTTAATTTATTTAATTTCTGTAAAGTTAATAAATTGTTTAGTTGCTATAGTTTTATTTTTTTACTTAAATTTAGATATAAAAAAAGGTGTTACTAATAAAAGTAACACCTAAATATATTTTTGACAAATCATATTATTTTTTATGGCTAGGTTCAGATGATACAGATACTTTATGTCTGCCTTTAGCTCTTCTTCTTGCTAATATTTTTCTACCGTTTACACTAGACATTCTCTCTCTAAATCCGTGTTTGTTTTTTCTCTTTCTTTTTGATGGTTGGAATGTTCTTTTCATTTCTAAATATCTTTATATATTGGTATAAGCTTTGTTTTCTTTAAAAGTCCGGCAAATATACAAAGAGTTTTAGTTCTGGCAAGCAGGTTTTGAAAAAAAACTTAACAATATTGCATACTTTTTAACAATTTAAAAATGTATTTTTACAAAAATTAATATTAATTATGATGCAATTTAATAAACCAATGTTAAAAGAGGGTTCTTTAGAAGGACATGTAATTGTGGTAACTGGTGGAGGAAGTGGTCTAGGTAAGGCTATGTCAACTTACTTTTTAGAGCTTGGTGCAAAAGTAGTTATTAGTTCAAGAAATATTGAAAAATTAAAAATTGCAGCTAAAGAATTAGAAGAAAAAACTGGTGGTAAAGTTTTACCTGTTCAGTGTGATGTACGTCATTATGACCAGGTAGAAGCTATGCTTGCAGCAACTTTAAAAGAATTTGGAAAAGTGGATGGTTTATTGAATAATGCTGCAGGTAATTTTATTAGTCCTACGGAAAGATTATCAGCAAATGCTTTTGATACTATAATTGATATAGTCTTAAAAGGAACAAAAAATTGTACACTTGCTTTTGGGAAACATTGGATAAATATCAAACAAAAAAAAGCTACAGTATTAAATATTGTAACAACTTATGCCTGGACAGGTTCGGCTTATGTAGTTCCATCGGCAACAGCCAAAGCAGGTGTTTTAGCCATGACACGTTCATTAGCTGTTGAATGGGCTAAATATGGTATGCGGTTTAATGCAATAGCACCAGGACCTTTTCCTACAAAAGGTGCTTGGGACAGATTATTACCTGGTGATTTGAAGGATAAATTTGATATGAAAAAGAAAATACCGTTGCGTAGGATGGGTGAGCATCAAGAATTGGCTAATTTGGCAGCATATTTAATGTCTGACTTCTCCTCATATATAAACGGAGAAGTTGTTACTATTGATGGAGGTGAATGGTTACAGGGTGCTGGTGAATTTAATATGTTAGAAGAAATACCTCAAGAAATGTGGGATATGTTGGAGATGATGATTAGAAGTAAGAAAAAAAAGTAGAAAATTCATATTCAATTTATTTTATTTAGTTAAGGTTATAAGCTTTATACAATGTGCTTATAAACTTGTGAATAATCCTTTGGTATATGTTGAAAACTTCATTTTAAAAGCTCGTAAATAATTGTATTTTTACAGCGACAAAAAATCATTGTATTTTAATGGGAAAAATTATAGCAATTGCTAATCAAAAAGGAGGCGTAGGAAAAACGACTACAACAGTAAATTTGGCTGCTTCATTGGGCGTGTTAGAACAAAAAGTGTTGTTGATTGATGCTGATCCTCAGGCTAATGCAACATCAGGTTTAGGTATTGATGTTGTAAGTGTTGAAAATGGAACTTATCAAGTTTTGGAACATGCAATTTCAGCTAAAGAAGCTATTATTAAAACAAATTCACCAAATGTTGATATAATGCCTTCCCATATTGATTTGGTAGCTATTGAAATTGAATTGGTTGACAAAGAGAAAAGAGAATACATGTTGAAGTCTGCTTTAAAAGAGGTTAAAGATAATTATGACTATATAGTTATTGATTGTGCTCCTTCATTGGGTTTGATAACCGTAAATGCTTTAACAGCTGCAGATTCGGTTATAATTCCTATTCAATGTGAATATTATGCTTTAGAAGGGTTGGGAAAATTATTGAATACAATAAAAAGTATACAAAAAATTCATAACCCTGATTTAGATATAGAAGGATTATTATTAACCATGTATGATTCTCGTTTAAGACTTTCAAATCAAGTTGTTGCAGAAGTGAAAAAACATTTTCATAATATGGTTTTTAAAACCATAATACAGCGTAACATACGTTTAGGAGAAGCTCCAAGTTACGGAGAAAGTATTATTGCTTATGATGCAACAAGTAAAGGAGCAATAAATTATATTAATTTAGCACATGAAATAATTAAAAAGAACTCAAATGGCTAAAGCTATAAAAAAACAAGCCTTAGGTAGAGGATTATCAGCATTATTAAATGATACTAGTGACGATATAGTTTCTGTAAAAGATAAAAATGCTGATAAACTTGTAGGTAATATAATTAAAATAGAGTTAGAAGCAATACAGCAAAATCCATATCAACCTCGTACTAATTTTAACGAAGTAGCTTTAAGGGAATTGGCAAATTCTATTAAAGAACTTGGTGTAATACAGCCTATTACGGTTAGAAAATTAGAAGGTAATCAATTTCAACTGGTATCTGGTGAGCGTAGATTCAGAGCATCAAAATTAATAGGTTTAAATACTATTCCTGCTTATATTCGAATTGCCAATGATCAGGAAATGCTAGAAATGGCTTTGGTTGAAAATATCCAAAGAAAAGATCTAGATCCTATTGAAATAGCACTTTCATATAGACAATTGATAGAAGAAATAAAACTAACTCAAGAAGAACTGAGTATTCGAGTAGGTAAAACCCGTACTACTGTAACTAATTTTTTAAGATTGTTAAAACTTGATCCGATAATACAAACTGGAATTCGTGATGGATTTTTAACTATGGGACATGGAAGAGCATTGATAAATGTATATGAGCAAGAAAAACAAATTGAAATTTATCAAAAAATATTAAAAAATAAATTATCAGTTCGCCAAACAGAGCTACTGGTAAAAAATGTTCGTGAAGGTAAGTCATTAGATAATTCTGGTAGGAATCTTAAAGAGCTACCAAAATTTGTAAAAAAAGGAATTAAAGAAATTAGTTCTTATTTTGGCCATAAAGTAGAAGTAAAAATTTCAGGTAAAGAAAAAGGTAAAATCATCATTCCTTTTCACTCTGAGGAAGATTTTATTCGTATAAAAAAATTATTAGAATAAATGTTTCAAAAAATTATCTATAGTATTTTTATTTGTTTTTTTTGTTGGAACTATAGTTTTGGGCAAGAAAAATTCAATGATTTAAAAACAACTATAGATACAACATTATCCTCTCAGGAAATTGATCCTCTTGCACCTGCAACAGCTGCTTTTTATTCTGCCGTATTGCCGGGTCTTGGACAAGCGTACAATAAAAAGTATTGGAAGATACCATTAGTATATGCAGCTTTGGGAACAGGTGTTTATTTTTATATTGATAATAAAAATGAATATGAAAGATATCAAACAGCATACAAATATAGAGTATCAGGAAGACCTGATGAATTTGATGGAGTAGATGGAAACCCTAATATTAGTGAAGATGGCTTAATCAGGGCACAAGAAGTATTGAAAAAAAATAGAGATTTAGCTCTTTTTGTAACAATTGGTTTGTATATACTTAATATTATTGAAGCTAATGTTGATGCGCATTTAGATGATAAAGCTTTTAATACTAATCTGTCTTTTAGACCTTCATTATATATCAACCCTATAAATAATCAAGCTGTGGCAGGAGTGAATTTAAAATTTGATTTTTAAAAAATATAATTTATGAATATAGCTTTGCTTGGATATGGGAAAATGGGAAAAGCAATTGAAAAAATTGCTATTGATAGGGGGCATAAAATAGTTTTAAAAGTTGATAGTAAACAAAAACAATACGATTTATCATTAGTTGATATGGCTATTGATTTTAGCAATCCTGTAATAGCTTTTCAAAATTTATATAATTGTATTGAAAATAATATTCCTGTTATATCAGGAACAACAGGTTGGTTGTCTAAATTTGAAGAAATAATTGATTTTTGTAAACAAAATAATGGAGCGTTTATTTATGCTTCAAATTTTAGTATCGGAGTTAATATATTTTTTAACTTGAATGAATACTTAGCTAAAATGATGAAAAATATTGATGGATATGAAGTTGAAATTGAAGAAATTCATCATATTCATAAAATTGATGCCCCAAGTGGAACAGCCATATCTTTGGCAGAGCAAATTATTGAAAATTCAGATAAGAATCAATGGAAATTAAATTATTCAACTGGCAATGATTTATTGATAAAGTCAAAACGTGAAGGGGAAGTTCCGGGCACCCATATCATTAATTACAAATCAGATGTTGATGCCATTGAAATTAAACATTCAGCATTTAATAGAGAGGGTTTTGCACTTGGTGCAGTAATTGCTGCAGAATGGCTATTGGGTAAGAAGGGTATATTTACAATGAAGGATGTGCTGCGTATTTAGTTAATAATTTTAGTTAAAATTTTATAAAGTAAGTAACAAAGCATTTATTTTGTTTACTAATTAAAAAAATAAAAAAATTAATTTAGATAATATTATTTATTATGACTATAAATCAATGGATCCAATTTTTTTTAGCAATACAAGTAATCCATTTTTTAGGGACATGGAAGCTTTATGTTAAAGCAGGTAAAAATGCTTGGGAAGCAATCATACCAATATACAATGCGATAGTATTAATGCAGATTATTAATCGGCCAAAATGGTGGACTGTATTATTATTCATTCCTATTATCAATTTACTAATGTTCCCAATTATTTGGATTGAAACAATTAGAAGTTTTGGTAAAAATTCAAATTTGGATAGTTTTTTGGTGATTGCAACTTTAGGTTTATACATTTTTTATATCAATTACATGGAAGATGTTAAATATATTGAAGGCAGAAGCTTAAAACCAAGAACAGCAGCTGGAGAATGGGTAAGTTCGATTGCATTTGCCATTATTGCAGCAACTCTGGTTCATACTTATTTTATGCAACCTTATACCATACCAACATCATCTTTAGAAAAATCTTTGTTAATTGGTGATTTCTTATTTGTAAGTAAATTTCATTATGGTGCTAGAGTACCAATGACAACAATTGCAGCACCAATGGTTCATGATACTTTGCCAATAATAAAAACAAAATCATATTTAAATAAGCCTCAATTGCCATATTT
>JAUWLK010000296.1 GCA_030613745.1 Flavobacteriaceae bacterium
AATAGCTGTAATAACCAGAAGAATAACCTCCACTAAAAATATGTGAAAAATAAGTGCTTCTGTATCGTGGAATAATCTCATCGATTAAACCTAGTCGATCCATTTCTTTTTTCTCAAAGACACTGGTTTTTTGGCGTGTTGTATCTTGTAAAGTATGCCAAGCCATATCTAAATAAGCAGCAGCCATGTATTCAACTGTTCTAAATCCTTCGTTAAAGTCATTTGCATCATTCATTTTTTTAATTAAGGATTCCGGAATCACTTTGCCAGTTTTATAATGTTTGGCATATGATTTTAATACTTCAGGTTCGCTCATCCAATTTTCCATTACTTGGGAAGGGAATTCAACAAAATCACGAGGTACAGAAGTACCCGAAAGAGATTCATATTTTACATTGGATAGCAATCCGTGTAATGCATGTCCAAATTCGTGAAAAAATGTTTGTGCTTCTGTAAACGATAAAAGTGAAGGAGTATCTTCTGTTGCAGGTGGAAAGTTAAAATTGTTAGTTACAATTGGTGTTACCATTCCATCTACATTTGATTGTGATCTTAAGGCATTCATCCAAGCTCCACCTCTTTTACTTTCACGTGCGAAGAAATCCATATAAATTACACCTAAATGACTTCCGTCAGCTTCTAAAACTTCAAATACCTGTTGACTTTCATGCCATTTTGGTACATTATTTAATTCTTTAAATGTAAGTCCGAATAATTTATTTGCCAACATGAAAACGCCTTCCCTAACTGCAGTAAATTCAAAATATGGACGAGTTTCTTCTTCGTCAAAATTAAATTTTTCTTTTCTAACTTTTTCTACATAATGACGCCAATCACTTTCTTGAAACTTACTTTTTACACCATCTTTTCGCATCATTTTTGATAAAGCTTCACGCTCTTTTTTTGCTCGGTTTAATGCAGGAGTCCATAATTTATCCATAAAAGCATAAACCGCTTCGGGAGTTTCTGCCATATTATCAGATAAAACATAAGCAGCATGGGTTTTATATCCTTTTAAATGTGCTTTTTCAACACGAATAGCAGCCATTTCTTCTAAAATAGCTTTGTTATCAAATTCATTGTTATTGTTTCCGCGTAAAGCGTAGCCGTCAAATATTTGTTTACGAAGCGTATTATTTGTTGAAGCTTGTAAAAAAGGATTTATACTTGGGCGATGTAAAGTAAATGACCAACCCTTATCATGACCTCTTTTTTTGCTTTCTTTGGTAGCAACAGCTAAAAGACCTTTTGAGGCATTACCTAAATCATTAGTATCACTTACATGCAATTCAAAACTATTTGTTTCGCTTAGTAAATTATCTCCAAATTTTTGAGATAATGTAGCTAAACGACTATTAAGATCACGTAATCTTGTTTGTTTTTCTTCGCTAAGATTAGCTCCAGATCGAACAAAACCTTTATAGGTTTCTTCCAATAATTTAAGTTCTTCTGCGCTGAGATTCAAATTATCTTTTTGTTTGTAAACCGCATCAATACGTTTAAAAAGTTCTGGGTTTAAATTAATATTATCCCAGTGTTTGGATAGCTCAGGAGCTAAAATTTTACCGGTTTCATTTAAAACATCATCTGTATTTGCTCCTTTAACAGCATAAAATGCTCTTGAAACTTTACTTAAAGTGGCTCCACTAAATTCTAATGCTTCAATTGTATTTTTAAAGGTTGGAACTTCTGAATTATTGATAATTTCGTCAATTTCGGTATCATGTTTAGAAATACCTTTACGAATAGCAGGTAAATAATCGTCGCTTATAATTTTATCAAATGGAGGAACTCCAAATTGAGTTTTCCATTCTGCTAATAATGGATTCTCTCTTTCTTTATCCATAGTTTTTTCTGATTTTTTTTCGCAAGAAAATAATACAAAACTAGCGACAAGTAATATTATAAATGGTTTCATATTTTATGATTTTTAATAAATTTTATGGTAAAATTAAATGTGAGTAAATATTTTTTATGCATCATCTATTGAAGGATCTAAATCGTGTAATTCACCAAGCTGCATTAATATTTCAAATGTTTTTTTCGCTTCTTCTTCGTCAACTACACTAATGGCAGCCCCAACATGAACCATAACATAGTCATTGACTTTTGCTTCTGGAACTAAAGCCAGACTAACTTCTTTTATTACACCATCAAAAGAAACTCTTCCAACTCGAAAAGTTTCATCTAATTGAGCTGTTATTTCTATTAATTTTCCGGGTATTGATAAACACATATTTGATTTAAGATTAAATGATTCAAAATTTAAGATTTAGCTTGAGATAAAAGCCATTCATACCACTTGTCCATACCTTCACCAGTTGTTGCTGATATTTCGAAAAATTGCAATTTAGGATTAACTTGTAAAGCGTATTGTTTTAATTTATTTATATCAATATTTACATAAGGCAATAAATCAATTTTATTGATAATACAAATATCTGAAGTGTGAAACATGTCGGGATATTTTATTGGTTTATCTTCACCTTCGGTGGTGCTAATAATTACAACTCGTTTAGATTCACCTAAATTAAACATAGATGGACAAACTAAATTTCCAACATTTTCAATCATCAAAACAGAATTGTTTTGCATGTCTAATTTTTTAACAGCATCATAAACCATATCACTTTCTAAATGACATCCTTTTCCTGTATTTATTTGTATAACGGGAATTTTGATTGCTGCTATTCGGTTGGCATCATTTAAGGTTTGCTGATCTCCTTCAATAACATAAAATGAGATTTTATCTTTTAAATCGGTTAAAGTTCGTTCTAATATAGCAGTTTTGCCTGAACCTGGAGAGCTTACTAAATTTAAAGCAAATATATTTTTAGCTTCAAAATAGCCTTTGTTTCTTGCAGCCATAACTTCATTGTGTTGCAAGATGTCTTGTTCAACTTCTAAAACTGTTTTGTGGTGGTGGTCGTGAGTATGGTTATGATTGTGATCATGACTGTGAGAATGACCATCATCATCAT
>JAUWLK010000051.1 GCA_030613745.1 Flavobacteriaceae bacterium
CTCCGAAGGCAAGCCATAGGAGTATTTCGCTGGTTTCATACTCAATCAAGTTGAGCACATGCTTTAACATGAATGTCAAAAACCGAAATTTATTATTTAGATCCCCTTTTCGGGGATGACATTTCAGTGGTTACCTCGAGGCAAGCCTCGAGGAATTCTTTTTGATTAAACTATTTAATCTAAACTATCATGGTTCATTTCTTGTTAATAAATACCTAATTATAATTAATTAACAAGCAACCTTACTTATATAATTTTTGTACTTTTTTCAAATGATTTAAATAGAAAAACTAAAAATAAGTTTAGCTGTTTTTAATTAAATTGATTATACCAAAAAAAATTATATGAAAAAAAGCTCAGCAAACAAGATTTTTGTACTAGACACATCCGTTTTATTATTTGACCATAACGCCATTACTAGCTTTGAAGAAAATGATGTTGCTGTACCAATTACCGTTTTAGAAGAATTAGACCAATTCAAAATAGGCAACGAAACTAAAAATTTTGAAGCTCGTGAAATTATTCGGTTTTTAGACAAACTTTCAGGAAATAATGGATTAAATAAGTGGATAAACCTTGGAAAAAATAAAGGAAAGTTTAAAGTTATTATGAATGCTTTAAATCTTGAAAATATTAATGCTGAAGAAATTTATGGTAACAGGAAAAACGATCATAAAATTATCAATGCTGCCATTTCTTTACAAAATGAAGAAAAAAAATCAGCAGTAATTTTAGTAACTAAAGATATAAATCTTAGACTTAAAGCTAAAGCAATAGGATTATTATCTGAAGATTTTGAGACAGGAAAAGTGAAAAATATCAAAAAATTCTCAAAAGGGCTTCCCGTTATTGAAGATGTTGATGCTCAAATTATTCAAAATATTTATCAAAAAAGCTATATAAATGAAAATGGCATTTTAGGAACACAAAAAATTACAAACGGTTATTATATCTTAAACAATTGTTCAAATTCTGTTTTAACACGCTATAATGGAGTTACCAATCAAATTGAAAAAGTTGATAAAAAATATGTTTTCGGAATAAAGCCTCGAAATGCCGAACAAACCTTTGGTTTAAATGCTCTTTTAAATGATGATATTAAACTCGTTGCTTTAGAAGGAGTTGCAGGAACAGGGAAAACCCTATTGGCATTAGCATCTGCTTTAGAACAAAAAAATAAATATAATCAAATAATTTTAGCCAGACCTATTATTCCTTTAAGCAATCGTGAAATTGGTTTTTTACCCGGTGATGCCGAAGATAAAATTTCACCTTATATGCAACCTCTTTGGGACAATTTAAATTTTATTAAAAATCAATTCAAAGCCAACGAAAAAAAGAGTAAAATTTTACGAGAAATGGAAGACTCAGGCATGTTAACCATTACTGCACTCGCTTTTATTAGAGGCAGAAGTTTGGCAAATGTTATTTTTATTATTGATGAAGCTCAAAATTTAACTCCACATGAAGTTAAAACCATTATAACTCGTGCCGGTGAAGGTACCAAAGTAATATTTACCGGTGACATCAATCAAATTGACACTCCTTATATGGATGAACATAGTAATGGCTTAACTTATTTAATTGACCGATTGAAAGGAAATGCATTATTTTCTCATATAAAATTAGAAAAGGGAGAACGTTCTGAGCTTGCAAACTTGGCCAATGAAATGTTATAATTAGCTAATACATTTTTTTAATGTGTTACATTTTTTAATATAAATCGTCGTATGTAAAAACAAATACGATGAAAAAATTATTTTTACTTCTATCTTTGGTTGTATTTACCTCATGTGCAACACATACATCATTCAATACCTTTTATAAAAATAACCAACATGAATCTGATTTTTCATTAGGTTTAAACAGCTCGTTGATCAGAGGATTTTTACCCGATGAAGATTTTGAAGATGTAAAACCTTTACTTAAAAAAGCTAAACATATTCGCATTTTGGTCTTTTCGGATAATGCTGAACATATGAATTTAAAATTTGATAAATTTATCAAACGCTCAACATTTGAAGAAGTGGTGAAAATTAAAGATGATAATGATAAAATAAACTTCTTTATACTGGAAAATAAAGATAAGATCAAAGAAGTTGTTTTTCAAATATCTTCAGATGGTGATTTGGTTTTATTAGGCTTAAAAACAAATTTGACTCAAAAAGACATTGATAAGCTTTTTAATGATAATGATATAACATTTAACTAACCAATAAAAGATATTAGACCGCTTCGTTATTAGATTTCAAATCCCCTTATGTTACATTAACCTTTCTAACTATATTTGATAGAATTGAAGGAAAAAATCGTTTTAAATAAACGGCAGAAGTTTCTTTAAGTCCACCAATAACAATTTCTTGTTTTTGTTTTGAAATTGATCTAATTGCCTTTTTTGAAAAATCTTCAGGTGACATCCCATTTGCATTGCCTTCATCATCAATGTTGTGCTTACTTCCATCGGCTGTTAAAGCATTTTTAGAAACATTGGTGTTTACATAACCAGGACAAATAATTGTAACCGCAATATTATCATTATACAATTCAGCTCTTAAGCTATCAAAAAATCCATGTAAAGCATGTTTTGAAGCAGCATAAGCAGTACGTAGAGGTGTGCCAATTTTACCCATAACACTACTAATAACAACAATTTGTCCGCTTTTTTTTGAAACAAAATGAGGTAAAAGAGCTTTAGTTAAACCGATAGTTCCAAAATAATTAACTTCAAATATTTTTTGATCTACTTTTAGTTGGGTATCAATGGCTAATGAACGTTGACTTATTCCTCCATTATTAATTAAAATATCTACTCCGTTAAAAAGACTTAAGGCTGTTTTAACTTTGTCTTCAAAAGATGAAAATTCAGATAAATCTATGGGTAAAACTTTTACTTTATCAGGTTGTTTACATTGTTTTTTTACCTCGTTTAGCTTTTGTTCATTTCTTGATGATATGATTAAGTTTACATCTTGATTTGAAAAAGTTAATGCTAATGCTTTTCCTATTCCTGAAGAAGCTCCGGTTATCCAAATGGTTTTATTTTTAAAATTCATTTTATTGATTTTGTTCAAATATAACTACTTTAAGAATATAATTTTAATTGTTAAATTTGAGAAAATTATTTTTTATGACTAATAAGTTTTTATTACTATTTATTTTTATACCCGTTTTTTTGTATTCTCAATATTCTATTTCAGGAAAAATAGATTCTGGAGATAACTTATCTTGGATTTTATTATATAAATTAGAAAACGGTAAACAAAAATTTGTTTCCAATACCAACGTTGAAAACGGTGAATTTCAATTTAAAATCGCTAAGACCGAACCCTCCGGTATTTATCGTGCTTTCTATCAAATTGAAAATAATTTATATGTTGAATTTATTTATAACAAAGAAAATATAAACTTTACTTTTGATGCCCGTAATCCTATAGAATCAATTGCTTTTTCCTCTTCTGAAGAAAATATTATCTATCAAAATTATTATAATGCTATAACTTTAAAACAATCAGAATTAGATTCTTTACAAATTTCTTTTTTTAATTCAAATGAAACTAAAACAGATAAAAAATTAAACAAATCTTATCGTAAAAAATTAGAAGAAATAAAAACCATTCAATTTGATTTTGAAAAAAAATCTGAAGGTACCATTGCAAATTATTTTATAAAGGCCAGCAAAAAATACAATGCAAAAACACCCATAAAAATTCCTGAGAATTATTTAAACGAAATTAAAGTCCACTTTTTTGATGCAGTTAATTTTAACGATACCATATTGATCAATTCAACTTTTATCAATGATAAAATAATGGATTATATTTTTTATCTGAATCAAAATAAAGATCTTAAAGCTTTGCATGAAATGCAAAAAGAATCTATTAATTTGAGTCTATCAAAAATAGTTTCAAATACTGTTTTTAAAAAAACTGTTGAAGAAAATATTTTAATACAGTTTGCTAAAGAACAAAATACTGAAATGGTAAATTTTGTAATTGAAAATCATTATAATAAATTACCGAAATCACTACAAGATTTAACTTTAAAGCACAAGGTTTTAGCAGATATCAAAACTGCAATTGGTAAAGATGCTCCAGATATTAAATGGGGAAAAAATGGTATAAACAAAAACCTTTACAGCTTGATTGGTTTTGATTATTATATCGTAGTTTTCTTTAGTTCAACGTGCCCTCATTGTCAAACTGAACTACCTGAGCTTTATAATCAAATTAAAGATTTTACAAATGTTAGAGTACTTGCTATTGGTTTAGAGGATGAAAAAACAAGCTGGGAGAATATGGTAAAAGATTTAAACGGATTTATACATGTTTTAGATCTAGACAAATGGAAAAGCACGCGTGTAAAAGACTACGGAATAACGACAATACCAAGTTATTTTATTTTAGATAAAAACAAAAAAATTGTTGCTAAACCTAATGATGTGGAAGAATTAAAAGCGATGTATAAAACAAAAAAATAATCATTCCATTTTATCAAAATATGTGAAAGTCGTAGGTTTCAAAAATAAAAAAAAGCATCTTCTAAATGTTCAATTTTTGTTTCATTTTTATTTTTGATTATCCCAATAACATCAAAACGGACTTCTACATCTAAATCGTTTTCAGTTACATATTCATCAATAGCATTGGTTAGTAGTTTTATTTTTTTTGGACTGATAAAATCTTGTGGATTTCCAAAATAATCTGTAGCACGAGTTTTAACTTCAATTATGGCAAGAATATTTTCTTTTTGAGCAATAATGTCAACTTCAGCTTTTTGAAATCGCCAATTTTTTTCTTTGATTATATATCCTTTTTTAATCAAAAAATCAACAGCTAATTGCTCACCTAATTTACCAAGTTCATTGTGTTCTGCCATTTTATTTATCTAAAAATGATTTTCGCCTTTTTCTCGGTAACTTTTAACTCAATATAATCTCCTAAAATTAAAGCACGATTATCATCAATATGACCCGCAGGAAAATTAAAAACTACAGGAAAATCAGTTCCTTCAATAGCTTCTAAAACAATTTCTTCTAAAGTTTTTCCAAACCCATTCCCTTCATTTTTTTTCAATCTAAAATCTCCTACGATCAATCCCTTACAATTTTTAAAATAACCCGCTCTTTTTAAACTAATCATCATTCTATCAATATGATACAATGCCTCACCAACATCTTCAATAAATAAAATTTTATTATCCATTTTTAAAGAAATATCCGACTCTAACATACTATAAACCAAAGAAAGATTACCCCCAACCAATTGTCCAATGCTTTCTCCTGATCTATTATATTTTGAGGATGTTAATTTATACGTCAACTTTTTACCAAACAAAGCCTTGTATAAACTAATAATTGATGCATTTTGTGTAGAATCTTTTAAATCTAAAGTTAATGGCATTTGACCATGAATAGTTTGAAAACCTAATTCATGGACTTTATTATGTAAAACGGTAATATCTGAATATCCAATAATCCATTTCGGATTGTCTACAAATTTTGTAAAATCTAATTCATCAATAATTCTAACCACTCCATAACCTCCTCTTGCACTCCAAATTGCCTTAATACTCGGATCATCTAATGCCTTTTGTAAATCTTCGGTTCTTTGTTTATCAGTACCGGCAAAAGTGTTGTCTTGCGAAAGCATGTGATTTCCAAAAAATACTACCAAACCCCAATGATTTGCTAATTCAATTCCTGCATCAATAGAAGTCTTATCTTTTATTCTTCCGGCTGGTGATAAAATAATTATGGTATCCCCTTTTTTTAAATTTGCTGGTTTTACCAAATCACGAGTAATAGCTATTTCGGTATCATTTTGTGAAAATAATGGAATCGATATAAATACTGTAATTAACAGTAAAATTCTAAAAGAAAATTTCATAGAAATGATTTGAAAAGTTTTAGCTAAAATAGATAATTATTTTAAAAAGTGAGTTTAATAAAAGATAACCTAATAGTTATGAAGACTAAATTCCTTTATAAAATCATCTCTGGGAGTTTAAGTATCACATCTCTATCGTGATAAGTAAACCTTATATCCCGCTAAATTAGCGGGATTGGTTCGGCTTGTAAAAAAATTGAAACTAATTTTTTAGAGTCTCACAAATAAAAAATACAATGTTTTCTCTTTTTCTTACTTTTGTGGTCTTAAATTAAATTCATGCAAAATCCAAAAAGATATACCATTACTGCTGCTTTACCATATACTAACGGACCTGTTCATATAGGTCATTTGGCTGGTGTTTATGTTCCTGCCGATATTTATGCAAGATATTTGCGATTAAACAATAAAGATGTTGCTTTTGTTTGTGGTTCTGATGAGCATGGAGTGCCTATCACTTTAAAGGCAAAAAAAGAAGGAATTACACCACAAGAAGTAGTTGATAAATATCACCATATTATTAAAAATGCTTTCGCGGAATTTGGAATTACTTTTGACAATTATTCAAGAACTTCAGCAAAAATTCATCACGATACTGCCTCCGAGTTTTTTAAAAAATTATATGATGATGGTAAATTTATTGAAGAAACTTCAGCACAATTTTACGACAAAGAAGCTAATCAGTTTTTAGCAGATAGATTTATTATCGGAACCTGTCCGAAATGTGGTAACGAAGAAAGTTATGGTGACCAATGTGAAAAATGTGGTACCAGCCATAATGCAACCGATTTGATCAACCCTAAATCGGCTATTACCGGAAATGTGCCTTCATTAAAAGAAACAAAACATTGGTATTTACCTTTAAATGAATACGAAAAATGGTTGAGAGAATGGATTGTTGTAGGTCATAAAAATGATTGGAAAACCAATGTGCTGGGACAAGTAAAATCATGGTTAGATGATGGTTTAAAACCAAGAGCAGTAACACGTGATCTAGATTGGGGAATTCCTGTACCGGTTGAAGGTGCAGAAGGAAAAGTTTTATATGTTTGGTTTGATGCTCCTATTGGATATATTTCATCAACCAAAGAATGGGCAGATAGAGTTGGGAAAGATTGGGAGCCTTATTGGAAAGATGCAAATACCAAAATGGTACATTTTATTGGGAAAGATAATATTGTTTTTCATTGTATCATTTTCCCCGCGATGCTAAAAGCAGAAGGAAGTTATATTTTACCAGAAAATGTTCCTGCAAATGAATTTTTAAACTTAGAAGGAAACAAAATTTCTACTTCAAAAAATTGGGCGGTTTGGTTACATGAATACTTACAAGATTTTCCTAATAAACAAGATGTTTTACGTTATGCTTTAACGGCAAATGCTCCTGAAACAAAAGATAATGATTTTACCTGGAAAGATTTTCAGGCAAGAAATAATAATGAACTCGTTGCTATTTTTGGAAACTTTATCAACCGAGTGGTTGTTTTAACTAACAAGTACTATGATGGAGTTGTACCTAAGCCAGATAAACTATCTGAAGTCGATTTACGAACTTTAAAAAAGTTGAGCAAATTTCCTGAAATTATTTCAAGTTCAATTGAACGATACCGTTTTAGAGAAGCCTTATCTGAATTAATGAATTTAGCCCGTTTAGGGAATAAATATTTGGCTGATGAAGAACCCTGGAAGGTGATTAAAGAAAATCCTGAAAGAGTGCAAACAATTATGTATGTTGCTTTGCAAATTGCTTCAGGGTTATCAATTTTATCAGAACCATTTTTACCTTTTACTTCTAAAAAGTTGGAAGAGATTCTTCGTATTACTCAGAATGACAATGTAACCCTGAACGCAGTCGAAGAATCTCTGTCTTGGAGTGACATAACCTCTGGAAAAACAATACTCCCTTCAGGTCACCAAATTGGTAAGGCAGAATTATTATTTGCTAAAATTGAAGATACTGAAATTCAAGCACAACTGGATAAATTAGAAGCAACAAAACTTGCCAATGAAGCAGAAAATAAAGTAGTTGAACCCCAAAAAGAAACTATTGAGTTTGATGATTTTACCAAATTAGATATTAGAGTTGGTACTATTTTAGAAGCTGTTAAAGTTCCTAAAACTAAAAAATTATTGCAACTAAAAGTTGATGTGGGTATTGACATTCGTACCATAGTTTCTGGTATTGCTGAAAGCTTTAAGCCAGAAGAAATTATCGGACAAAAAGTAACCGTTTTAATCAATTTAGCACCAAGAAAATTAAGAGGTGTTGAAAGCCGAGGTATGATCTTAATGACTGAAACCACCGATGGTAAATTGGCCTTTGTTGAGCCTGAGAAAGATAAAGTAAAAAATGGTGAAAGTGTGAGTTAATTCAACTACTCAAAAACAAAATAATGCAACTCATAAACTTCATTCAATCCAAAACCAATCTTCCTGAAAAGGGAATTCAAAATACTGTTGAATTACTAAATCAAGATTGTACCGTTCCTTTTATATCTCGTTATAGAAAAGAAAAAACAGGAAATTTAGATGAAGTCCAAATTGCAACTATTGTTAAGTATAAAAACCTATATGATGACTTAGAAAAACGTAAAGCTTCTATTTTAAAATCACTGGAAGAACAAGATGTTTTAACCGATGAATTAAGAACAAAAATTACAGTTACAACCAATCTTATTTCTTTAGAAGATCTTTACCTTCCTTTTAAGAAAAAGAGGAAAACAAAAGCAGAAACTGCCAGAAAAAACGGTTTAGAACCTTTGGCTAAAATTATAATGAGTCAACATGCTGATAATATTGAATATCTTGCCTCAAAATACTTTAATGATAGTGTTGAAAATGAAGAAGATGCTTTTGAAGGAACACGTTATATTATTGCCGAATGGGTTAACGAAAGAACCGATATCAGAAACAGTATTCGTTGGCAATTAGAACGCTACGCAATTATTTCTACGAAAGTAATAAAATCAAAACAAGAAGAAGATAAAGCACAAAAATATAAAGATTATTTTGACTGGAATGAGTCGTTAAATCGTATTCCGTCACACCGTTTATTAGCAATTTTAAGAGCAGAAAATGAAGGGTTTATTCGAGTGAAAATTAGAATTGATGATGATAAAGCTATTGCTAAAATAGAAGACCGAATTATACGATCAAACAATGATTGTGCTACACAAATTGAATTAGCAATAAAAGATGCTTATAAACGATTATTATTTCCTTCATTATCAAATGAAACTTTGCAAAATGCCAAAGAAAGAGCAGACGAAAGTGCTATTCAAGTTTTTGCAAAAAACTTAAAACAATTATTATTAGGAGCACCTCTTGGTGAAAAAAATATTTTAGCAATTGATCCGGGATTTAGATCAGGCTGTAAAGTAGTTTGCTTAGATGCCCAAGGAGGCTTGGAGTATAACGAAACTATTTATCCACATGCACCACAAAATAAAAGTATTGACGCAATTAAAAAAATAAGTTCATTAGTTGATGCGTATAAAATTGAAGCAATTGCCATCGGAAACGGAACTGCATCAAGAGAAACAGAACAATTAATTAAAAAAATTAGATTTAATAAAGACATACAGGTTTTTGTTGTTAGTGAAGCAGGAGCATCCATTTATTCGGCTTCAAAAATTGCTCGAGAAGAATTTCCTAATTATGATGTTACAGTTAGAGGTGCTATTTCTATTGGCCGTAGATTAGCAGACCCTTTGGCTGAGCTGGTTAAAATTGATGCCAAATCAATAGGTGTAGGACAATATCAGCACGATGTTGACCAAACAAAATTAAAAAATACATTGAATTTGGTTGTTGAAAGTTGTGTAAATACTATTGGAGTAAATGTAAACACGGCAAGTAAATCTTTACTGAGTTATGTCTCGGGTATTGGAGCTAAAATAGCTGAGAATATTGTAGAATACAGAAATGAAAACGGGGCTTTCAAAAGCAGAAATGATATTAAAAAAGTACCCAGATTAGGAGCAAAAGCTTATGAACAAGCTGCAGGATTTTTAAGAATTAAAAATGCAAAAAATCCGTTAGATGATTCGGCTGTACATCCTGAAAGTTATACCATAGTTAATAAAATGGCAAAAAATGAAAATAAGAACGTTTCTGAACTTATTGGAAACACAGCTATTTTGCAAAAAATTGATTTACAAAAATATTGTACAGATACGGTTGGATTACCTACTTTAAAAGATATTATCAATGAATTAAAAAAACCAGGTTTAGATCCACGTGAAAAAGCCAAAATTTTTACTTTCAATCAAAATATAAAAACAATTAACGATTTAAGAGAAGGACAATTATTGCCTGGAATTATAAATAACATTACCAATTTTGGCTGTTTTGTAGACATCGGTATCAAAGAAAGCGGACTGATTCATGTTTCTAATTTATCTGATAAGTTTGTTCGTGACGTTAATGAAATTGTGAATTTACACCAACAGGTAATTGTAAAAGTATTAGAAGTTGATATTGCAAGAAAACGAATTCAATTGACTTTGAAAATTAAATAGAACTCTATTCATGGGGTGATTATCTGCACAACGGTTATTAATCACACTGTCAATTTTAGTAACGAAATTCATAAAGTGACTTATCTAAAGCCCAACAAATAACCCTACATTTGCACCTTATAAAAAAAGGTATGTCAACATTTTTAGATTTAGGAGTTAGAAAAGAGTTTATCAAAGCATTTAAAGAGTTGGGGATTAAAGATCCAACTGAAATTCAAGAAAAAACTATCCCAATATTATTAGAGTCCAAAACTGATTTTATTGGATTGGCTCAAACCGGAACAGGAAAAACTGCTGCTTTTGGTTTACCAATATTACAAGTTATAAATCCTACTGAAAACCATGTTCAAGCTTTAATATTATCCCCTACAAGGGAATTGGTTCAGCAGATAAAAAAACAATTATTTAAGTTTACAAAATACGTTGACAAAAAGATTTTTGTTGAAGCCATATATGGTGGTGAGAAGATAGAAAAACAAATAAATTCACTAAAAAGAACCACACATGTTATTGTGGCCACTCCGGGTAGATTGATTGATTTGATTGAAAGAGGAGATGTCAACCTAAAAAATATTTCAACACTAGTACTTGATGAAGCTGATGAAATGTTGAGCATGGGTTTTAAACAAGACATCAATAGAATCTTAAAATATACCAATGGAACAAGAAGTATATGGTTATTCTCGGCTACAATGCCAGAAGAAATTCAACGAATTATTAAAACTTATATGTCTCCTAAAGCGATTCGGGTTTCAGTAAGTGATTATTCATTGATCAATAAAAATATTACACATAAATATTTTAAAACCTCTATCAAAGAAAAAACAGAGGTCATTATTAGATTTTTAGAAATTAATAGTAATCAAAGAGGAATCATTTTTTGCAGAACCAAAGCAGGAACACAAAATTTAACTGCTCAATTGAAAGAAGAAGGATTTTCTGTGGGAGCTTTAGAAGGAGATATGCAACAAAAAGAACGGGATAAGGTAATGCGTGCTTTTAAAAATAAATCGCTTCAAGTTTTGATTTCTACAGATGTTTCTGCTCGTGGTATTGATGTTCAAAATTTGGGTTTTATTATACATCACCAACTACCCGAACAATTAGAATATTACACCCACAGAAGTGGTAGAACTGCAAGAGCTGGAAAATCAGGTTTGTCTTTGGCTTTAATTCTTCCTAATGAATTGAATCGTATATATGAGATTCAAAAAAAATTAGGAATAAAATTTTCTGAAATAAAATTTTAAATTTAGGTATGAATTTATCAAAAGTAAAACTGGTAGTTACCGATATGGATGGTACACTACTGAATTCTAAGGGAAAAGTTAGCGATAATTTTTTTAAATTATATAATCAATTACAAAAACAAGGCGTTCAATTTGCAGCTGCAAGTGGCAGACAGTTTCAAAGTATTTCTGATAAATTACATACCATAAAAAATGATATTTCCATCATTGCCGAAAATGGAGGTTTGGCAAAATATAAAAATCAGCATTTGGTTTTAAATAGTTTGGATATAGAAAAAACAATGCAATTGATTCCTGATCTACGCAAGATTAAAGGTACCTATATTGTGCTTTGCGGAAAAAAAGGAGCTTATATCGAAACTCAAGATCATAATTTTATTAAAATGTTTCAAGAATATTATCCTAAATATTTTTTTTTAAATGACCTTTTAAAAGTTATGACAGATGAATTTTTTAAAATTGCTTTATATCATTATAATAATTCAGAAAAATACATTTACCCTTCTGTACAACATTTAGAAAATGAATTTCAAATTAAAGTTTCGGGTGAGCATTGGGTAGATATTTCACACCCCAATGCCAATAAAGGTTATGCATTAAAACTACTTCAAGATAAACTAGGCATTACTAGAGAAGAAACTATGGTGTTTGGTGATTATAACAACGATTTAGAAATGTTGGAATTGGCTGACTTCAGTTATGCTATGGAAAATGCACATCCTAATGTAAAAAAAACAGCTCGTTTTCAAACTAAAAGTAATAATAACGAGGGTGTTGAACTGATTTTGGAAAAACTGTTAACTGCAAAATTTAATTTCCAAAAACAGTAATAACTAACGAACGAGAACCTCCATGATTTCGATGTTCACAAAAGTATATACCTTGCCAAATACCGAGATTTAATTTACCGTTTGTAATTGGTATTTGCACTGATGACCCCATTAAAGAAGTTTTAATATGTGCCGGCATATCGTCAGATCCTTCGTAGTTATGAATGTAATAAGGTGCGTTTTCAGGAACCATTTTATTAAAATGGCTTTCGAAATCGGTTCTTACTGTTGGGTCAGCATTTTCATTTATTGTTAAACTCGCTGAAGTGTGTTTAATAAAAACTTGAAGTATTCCTGTTTCTATTTCATTTATTTCAGGTAAACTTTCTATAATAACATCTGTTATCAAATGAAAACCACGAAAATAAGCTTGTAATTTTATTTGTTTTTGAAAAAATTTCATACTTCAAAGTTATAAATTTCTATTTCTTATAACCAATTTTTTGTCTTGGTTTTTCATTTTTTTTTCTCCAATAACTCATCTAAATAACCAAAAACTAACTCAATACTTTTATTTTGATTAGATAATTTTCTCTTAATTTCTTCAATTTCTAGTTTTAGGTTTAAATTATCCGTTAACATTTCTCGTATTTTAATAAAAACTCTAATAATTTGAATATTAACTTTTATGGCTGTTGGACTATTTAATACACTTGACAGCATTAATATACCGTGTTCGGTAAAGGCAAATGGAACGTATTTTGAATGTAATCCGTGTTTTAAGGTGCCAAATTGGCTCCTTAAGTTTTCGTTTTCTTGCTTAGTTAATTCAAACATAAAATCCTCAGGAAATCGTTCAATATTTCTACGCACTTGCCTTTTTAATTGTTTAGTTTCAACGTTGTAAAGTTGAGCCAAATCTCTATCCAACATAACTTTTTGACCTCTTATCAAATAAATTTTATTTGTAATAATCTTATCGGGAATTGTAATTTTTTGACTCATAATAACA
>JAUWLK010000151.1 GCA_030613745.1 Flavobacteriaceae bacterium
CATTATTTTTCCATCTTTATCTGGAATTGGATCTCCATGAGGATCAAATTTTGGAAATTTTAAAAAAGAATCTAACTTATCTATAAGGGTTTCAGATTTAATATGCTCTAATTGTTCAGCTATTTCATGAACTTCATCCCAGTTATAACTTAATTTTTTCACTAAGAAATATTCCCATAACCTATGTTTTCTGATTACTTTTAAAGCAACTTCTTCTCCTATTTTAGTTAATTGAACGCCTTGGTATTTTTTGTAAGTAACCAATTGTTTAAGTGCTAATTTCTTTAACATATCAGTAATCGAAGATGCTTTCATTTGCATTTTTTCAGCGATCAAATTTGTATTAATATTTTTATGAAAATCTCTTTGTAGAGCGTAAATTGATTTTAAATAATTCTCTTCTGCTTGTGAAAACATGTTTATTTTTTTACAAATATAAAAATATTTTTAGTCGTGGCTAAATTTTTGAATTAAATATAAACATTTTAAGCATATTTAATATCTGTATATTAAATCCAGCTGACAAATACAATTATAAAAAATATAGAAATAGTAAAATAAGTAAGCGTATCTTGTAAATTTAAATCTGATTTACTTTCATGATCTCATCATAAAATTCTTCAAAATCACAATTATCCATATCTAAATTTACAGCCGAAACAACAATATTATCAACATTTTTTAAAGGAAATGCTAATCCAATAACAATTTTTCTTAAAATAGAAACTTCTTGTGAACGTTTTTTATGATCAGCAAATATCATTTTCAAAAGATCATATAATCTCTCAATACGTTCTTCACAGCTTAATTGTGCACGAATTGGATAATACTCAGGAGCTTTTAAAATATCATTGTATTTATCTTCTGGAATTTGATATTTATGAGCAATTAATTTTAAAAATTCTTTTTCCTCTTCTGTTACAAGACCATCTGCCTGTGCAATTTTTACAATATTTGCAAAATGACTGATATTTCTTTTTTGATCTCCACTTAAATATACATCAGAAATACCCATAACTTGAGATTTTGTGGTTATATCAAATATACGAAATTTTAAGTAAAAACTATTATAAAGTACAGTTAATCTTTAACCCGTTTCCAGCGTAAAGTCCCAATCATCCACTTGGGTAATGATTTGTTGGGGTTTCTTTTTTTTAAGTTAATATTCCATCCTATCTTTTTAATGATAGGAACTTTATGAGTTTCCACAAACTCAATAGGTGTTCCATCTGGATCAGAAATATATGCAAAATGCCCTGCGGCCTCTCCCATATCAAAAGATTCAGAACTATCAACAGTGAAAGGAAATCCTTTAGCCTTAACCTCTTCCCTAAGTAAATCCATTCCAATAGTATCAAAACAAATATGAATAAACCCAGGATCACCCCAAATACGGTTTTCATAAATTTTTCGACCTTTTTTATCAATTAGTTGTACAAGCTCAATTTGAGTAGGTCCATACAAAGGAGCAAATCCTCCACTGCGAGTGGCTGAATGTTCTAATAACATTCTACGTACTTTTTGATCACCTCCAGGCAAGCTGGAAAAATCTTCAAAAACACCTGTTTCATCATAAGCAATTTCATCATAATTCAATATATCTCGATAAACTTTCAATGATTCTTCAATATTACTCACCCCAATAATTGCACCATAGATTCCTCCAGTTACAGATTTTGTTTCTTCAAATAAATAATCATTTTCTATGATCTGAAAAATATTATCAAAAGGGTCTTTTACAAAATAATGCGGTTTAGTGTCTGGAGATTTCACTAATTCCCCAAGCAGATTTAACTTTTTTGATTGCATAAAACTAAATGCCTTTTCTGGTTTTCTACTTTTGATTTTAGCTACAAAAATTCCAATATCTCCAAGTTTAGGATCAAAATTTGGTTTTTCAGGATTCTTTCCTGTATGCTGCCAAACTTCAAAACCTCCTCCTGACTGCATATTAAAAGCCAATACCGCATGACGTTTTCGTTTTTTCCCTTCAGTATAATGAAGCATTAATTCTGCTACTGCTTCTTCTTCAAAAACACCTATATCTATTCCAAAGTAACGCCTGTACCATCTCCATGCAATATGGACATCTTCTACTCCAATTCCAATTTGCTGAATACCCGTTATTTTCTTTTGTTTCATGCTAAATTTTATTTACTTTATACCTTAGGTACAGAATCTTTTAAAATTTATTTAAAAAAATCCGTATAAAAGTAGTCAATTCAAATAAAAAAACTCATCCTTCTAATAAAATATTCAAAAAAAATACTCTATAATTAGCAAAGTAAGTTTTGAATTTATTCAATTATATTTGCACAAAATAATACACTTTGAGTAAGCAAATTATTGCTAATTTTTATGATCAATTCGATAAAGTTAATCAAATTGTTCACACATTAAAACAAGAGAATAACCAAATTAAAATTTCAAATTTGGCAGGATCTTCATTGTCTTTTGTAATTGCTTCTGTTTTTAAAAAAGTTGTAAAACCTTTTTTATTGATTTTTAATGACAAAGAAGAAGCTGCTTATTTCTTAAATGATTTAGAGCAATTATTAGGTAACAAAAGCAGACAAGCAAACAGACATGATGTGCTTTTTTATCCAGGTTCTTACCGCAGACCTTATCAGATTGAAAATACAGATAATGCAAATGTATTACTCAGAGCAGAAGTTTTAAACAGAATTAATTCTCAAAAAAAACCGGCAATAATTGTTACCTATCCTGATGCTTTATTTGAGCAGGTAATTACTAAAAGCGAATTAAAACGAAATACTTTAAAAGTTAATGTTGGAGAAAGTATTTCATTAGATTTTGTTAATGAATTACTTCATGAATACAATTTCAATCAAGTTGATTTTGTAACCGAACCTGGTGATTTTGCTGTTAGAGGAGGTATTATTGATGTCTTTTCTTTTTCAAATGAAGAACCTTATCGAATTGAATTTTTTGGAGATGAAATTGACAGTATCAGAACTTTTGATATTGAAACCCAACTTTCTATAGATAAATTAAGCAAAATCAACATTATGCCTAATGTTGAAAATAAATTATTGGAAGAAAAAAGAGAGAGTTTTTTAAAATATATTTCTTCAAAAACTATCATATTTTCAAAAAATACTAATTTAATAATTAATCGATTAGATAAACTTTATAGTAAAGCCGATGAAACTTTTCAAAATTTAAAAGGTGAATTAAAACAAGCCAAACCTCAAGAATTATTTTGCAATGGTGAGTTAATTATTAAGCAGTTACAAGAATTTAGTTTGGTTAGAATAGATCTTAAATCAAATTCTAATCAACAAAATAAGATTATTTTTTCAACTTCACCACAACCATCATTTAACAAACAATTTGATTTGTTGATAGAAAATTTAAACCAAAATACCGATAAAGGAATTTCTAACTATCTGTTTTGTGATAATGAAAAACAAGCAAAACGCTTTCATGATATTTTTGATGATGTAGAACAGGAAGTACAATACAAAACCATTGTTGCAGCTCTTTATCAGGGGTTTATAGATAATGATTTAAAAATCGCTTGTTATACTGATCATCAAATTTTTGAACGTTATCACAAATTTCATTTAAAAAGTGGTTTCACTAAAAAACAAGCCATTAATCTTAAAGAACTTACCAATCTAGAAATTGGCGATTATGTAACACACATTGATCATGGGATTGGAAAATTTGGTGGACTCCATAAAATTGATGTCGAAGGTAAAAAACAGGAAGCTATCAAATTAATTTATGGAGATAGAGATATATTGTATATCAGTATTCATGCTTTACATAAAATTACCAAATACAATGGTAAAGACGGAAAAGCTCCTAAAGTACATAAGCTTGGTTCAAATGTTTGGAAAAAATTAAAACAAAAAACCAAATCTAGAGTAAAGCATATAGCTTATGATTTGATTCAATTATATGCCAAACGCAAAATGCAAAAAGGATTTTCTTATAATCCTGATAGTTATTTGCAACATGAATTGGAAGCAAGTTTTATGTATGAAGATACTCCTGACCAATATTCTGCAACCAAAAGCATTAAAGCAGATATGGAAAAAGAACAACCAATGGATAGGTTGATTTGTGGTGATGTTGGTTTTGGAAAAACTGAAATTGCTATTCGAGCTGCATTTAAAGCAGTTGATAATGGTAAACAAGTTGCTATTCTAGTTCCAACTACAATTTTGGCATTTCAGCATTTTAGAACTTTTAGTGAACGATTAAAAGATTTTCCTGTGGTGATTGATTATTTAAATCGTTTTCGAACAACCAAACAGCGTAATGAAATAATTAAAGGTTTGGCCGATGGTAGTGTTGACATAATCATTGGAACACATCAATTAATAAACAAAAATATAGTTTATAAAAATTTAGGATTATTGATTGTTGATGAAGAACAAAAATTTGGAGTAGCTGTAAAAGATAAACTAAAAACTATCAAAGAAAATGTTGATACATTAACTTTAACTGCAACGCCAATTCCTCGTACTTTACAGTTTTCACTGATGGCTGCACGTGATCTATCCATAATTAAAACGCCACCACCAAACAGGCATCCTATTGAAACAAATGTCGTACGCTTTAGCGAAGAAATAATTAGAGATGCTATTAGGTATGAAATTACTCGTGGTGGACAGGTCTTTTTTATTCATAACCGAATTGAAAATATAAAGGAAGTTGCAGGTTTAATTCAACGACTTATTCCTGATGCTAAAATTGGAATCGGTCATGGACAGATGAATGGAAAAAAACTGGAAAAGCTCATCTTAGCATTTATAAATAATGAATTTGATATTTTAGTTTCAACCACAATTGTTGAAAACGGATTGGATGTACCAAATGCAAATACCATATTCATCAATAATGCTAACAATTTTGGTTTGAGTGACTTACATCAAATGCGAGGTCGGGTTGGCAGATCAAATAAAAAAGCTTTTTGTTATTTTATAACGCCACCATATCACGTAATGACAGATGATGCTCGTAAAAGAATTCAAGCTTTAGAATTACATTCTGATTTAGGTAGTGGTTTTAATATTGCCATGAAAGATCTGGAAATTCGCGGAGCAGGAGATCTTTTAGGTGGAGAACAAAGTGGTTTTATTAATGATATTGGTTTTGAAACCTATCAAAAAATATTGAATGAAGCTATTGATGAATTGAAAGAAAATGAGTTTAAAGAATTATACAAAGACTCCGGTGACAAACCAAAAGATTTTGTAAGAGAAGTTCAGATTGATACCGATTTTGAAATTCTTTTTCCAGATGATTATATCAATAGTATAACCGAAAGACTAAATTTATACAAAGAACTAAGCAATTTAGAAACCGAAGATGAATTACAAAACTTTGAAAGTAAATTAATTGATCGTTTTGGCGAATTGCCTATTCAGGCAATTGATTTATTGGATAGTGTAAGGTTAAAATGGTTAGCTAAAAAACTTGGTTTAGAACGAGTTGTTTTAAAACAAAAGCGCATGATTGGTTATTTTATTTCTGACCAACAGAGTGATTACTACCAAAGTGATACTTTTACTGCAATTTTAAAATATGTGCAATTCAACAGTAAAATGTGCGTGATGAAAGAAAAACAAACCAAAAAGGGTTTGCGGTTATTGATCACATTTATAAAAATAGATTCTGTTAAAAAAGCACTCAGCACATTAAGTCAAATATAAGGATGGAAAACAAGTATCCTAAATATCTTTTTGAATTATTTTTAGCAACATTATTTATTAGTACTTCTGGAGCTTTAGGAAAATTTATTGATATGCCTCCGCCTGTCATTATTTGGTGGAGAAGTGTTCTTGGAGCTTTATTTTTGTTTATTTATTGTAAATATAAAAAAATAGACCTTAAACTAAAATCCAAAAAAGATATCTTCACTTTTATATTAGGAGGAGTTTTTTTAGGAATTCATTGGGTAACTTATTTTTATGCTTTAAAATTATCTAATGTTGCAATAGGAATGCTTTCATTATATACTTTTCCGGTAATAACAGCATTGTTAGAACCTTTTTTTATAAAAGTAAAACTAAATCCTATTCATATTGTTTTAGGTCTACTTGTGCTTCTGGGTATTTATATTTTAGCTCCAGAATTTAATTTTAAAAGTTCTTACGTAAAAGGAATATTTTTTGGGGTATTGTCAGCACTATTCTATGCCTTGAGATTATTGATATTAAAAAGACATGTGTACAATTATAATGGCTCTATGTTAATGTTTTATCAATTAATTATCATCACAACTTTGTTGTTGCCGTCTCTCTTTTTTATGGATACCTCCAATATACAAACCCAGTTTCCATATGTACTTGTTTTAGCTTTAATTACAACTGCAATTGGTCATACTATGATGGTACAAAGCTTAAAGTATTTTACAGTAAGTACCGCAAGTATTATTAGCAGTACCCAACCAATCTTTGGAATAATTATTGCCTTTTTTTTCTTAAATGAAATCCCTACATGGAATACTTTTTTTGGCGGATTACTAATAATTACTACTGTTGTTATTGAAAGTCTGAGGTCAAAAAAACAGTTTTGAAATAAAAATTTCTTGAAACCAACTATCTCCGAGGCAAGACATAGGAGTATTTCGCTGGTTTCATACTCAATCAAGTTGAGCACATGCTTTAACATGAATGTCAAAAACTGAAATTTATTATTTAGATCCCCTTTTCGGGGATGACATTTCAGTGGTTACCTCGAGGCAAGCCTCGAGGAA
>JAUWLK010000157.1 GCA_030613745.1 Flavobacteriaceae bacterium
CCAGCTTATGAAGCAGCATTAAAAGATAATAATAAGGAATATATAGCTCACATCTACCCGGAAGTAAACCATGGATTTCACAATAATACAACTCCACGGTATAATAAAGAAGTTGCAAATCTTGCCTGGCAACGTACAATAGATTTTTTCAAAGAAAAGTTAATGTAGTTTACAATGATAATTTAGAATATTTAATAAGAATAATGCTAAATTCATTACACATACATTTTACTCTTCTCCTATTTTCACTTCATAAAAAGAGTTACTTACTCAATTAATATTTAAGATAAAATAAGTAATTCTATGTTATTTAAAATAACTAAAACTTATCAAATAATTTGACAAATATTTATTAATTTTAGAGTTTTAAATTTTAATATTCAAAACACTTAATCATGATCAAAACATTTATAAAAACATTAGTCTTTACTCTTTTTTTAACAGGTACATTTAATAGTGTAGCACAAGAAAAATTTGGTGGTTTAGCATTGTATACAGTAAGAGATGATATGGGTAAAGATGCTAAAGCTACATTACAGGCTGTTGCAGATACCGGATATAAAAACATTGAAGCCGCTGGCTATAAAGATGGGAAATATTATAATATGACCCCTCAAGATTTTAAAAAATTACTTAATAATTTGGGCTTAAACCCAATAAGTACACATCAATCTGCCATAACACTTGATAATGCAGATGTAATGTTTGCTGATGCAAAAACTGCCGGTTTTGAATATTTTGTAGTTCCTGTACCTCCAATGGGGCTTTTTAAATATTATAAAGAAACCCAAAGCATGGGAATGACTGGTGGTGCAGCTAACCTTGCTAAAATTTTAAGTACGCTTGGTGAAAAATGTGATAAAGCAGGCCTAAAATTATTATATCATAACCATGATTTTGAATTCAAAAAAGATAAGGAAGGTATTGTTACTATTGATTATTTATTAGAAAACACCAATCCAAAATATGTGAATTTTCAAATGGATTTGTACTGGGTAATTAAAGCTGGTGCTGATCCTGTAGCCTATTTTAAAAAATACCCAGGACGTTTTAAAATATGGCATGTTAAAGATATGGACGATCAAGGTAGATTTGCACCTGTAGGAAATGGAAATATTGATTTTTCTGTAATTCTTGCAAATAAAAAATTATCAGGTATGGAATATTATTTGGTAGAACAAGATAGAACCTTTAATATGAAACCTCTTGAAGCTATAAAAGTAAGCCATAAAGGGCTAAAAGAAATTGGTTTTAAATAATCTTTGCGCAAGTTACACAAAGTCGTTACGCAAAACCGTTACTCAAAGTCTCCTGACTTTGAGTTATAATAAATATGCTACGCAAAATCGTTGTGCAAAGTTTTCTTACCGTTACGCAAAGTCTGTAGACTCAAGTAGTTATGATTAGTATAAGTGATATGTGACTCAAAGTCGGAGACTTTGCGTAGCATGACCAAACAAAGTCGTTACGCAAAGTCTCCGACTTTGCGCAGCAAGAAGCATTGCGTCACAATAATTCAATTAAAAGTTTTTAGTTAAATTTACATTTCAACTTAATTCTTTATGATGAAATGAAAGAAGGTTATATAATTAGAGACCAGAGTAAAACACATTTTATTACAGCAACAGTTGTTGATTGGATTGATATTTTTACACGAAAAATTTATAGAGATTGTATTATTGGAAGTTTAAAATATAATATCAAAAACAAAAAATTAATCGTTTATGGTTATGTTATTATGAGTAATCATATACATTTAATCATTCAAGCAGAAGACGAAAATTTATCTGACATCTTAAGGGATTTCAAAAAATTCACATCAACTACCATATTGAAGATGATTCAAACAGAACCAGAAAGCAGAAGAATCTGGATGTTAGATAGATTTAAAGAAGCCACAAAATCACACAGTAGGAATAAAAATTATCAATTTTGGAAATATGGAAACCATGCGGAAGAAATATACTCAGAAAAGTTTTTATGGTCAAAATTAGATTATATTCATTTTAATCCTGTTAAAGCAGGAATAGTAAATAAAGCTGAAGATTTTATTTATTCAAGTGCAAGTAATTATATAACCGGCAAAGGTTTATTGGATGTTACGATTGTAGATGTTCCTGTTACTGATGTATCGAAAATATCAAGTATAAAAAGAGATGTGAATTATGATTAGAAGAATGGCTCAATGTCGGAGACTTTGCGCAACATGCGAGAGACTTTACACTACATGCACAACATATGAGTGATACAAAACCGTTACGCAGAGTCGGAGACTTTGCGCAGCGTGTGCTATAAACTTATCAAATCGATATTACCGCTTCAACAATACCTTGTATTCTAAATTCATCAGATAAAATAATGGGCTGGTATTTTTTATTATTTGACTTTGGTTTTAAAACAACCAAGCTACCAGTATGATGATATTCTTTAATTGTAGCTTCATCATCAATTAATGCCACAACTTTATCACCATTTTCGGCATGCTGCTGTTGTCTTATTAAAACCAAATCACCATCATTAATTCCTGCATTATCCATGGAATCTCCTTTTGCTCTTAATAAAAAATATTTATGTCCTTTTTTTATCAATTTAATCGAAATAGGAATATTGGCTTCAATATTCTCTTCTGCAAAAATTGGCAAACCACAGGCTACGTTCCCAAGTAATGGCACTTTAATGGTTTGTTCTCTTGTACCATAATCTTCGGGTAATTCAAATTCTATCAATTGAAAGCTTCCATCCTGTTTTTTTCTTAAAATTCCTTTTTTTTCTAAATCATTGATAATTACAGATGCAGAACGTGGAGATTTGTATTCTAATTCTCTCATTAATTTTCTAACACTAGGCATTTTACCAAAATCAAATAAATATTTTCTAATGGTTCTTAAAGCTTGTAATTCTCTTTTTGAAAGTTTATCAAACATACACAAATATACACTTTATATACGATTTTTCAAAATTTTTTATCTAGATATCCTTTTATTGGATAACAATTCAATAGTTAACCCGTTATAAAGCCTTTGGGAATCCTTTTTAATTAAAAAAAGATTAGCTATATTCACCTTTTATTTTATGAGTAATCATAAAAAATGGATTTTAAATAAATGGCAGAAAAAAAGAAATTTGGAACATTTGCCGGTGTTTTTACACCTTCTATCTTAACCATTTTAGGTGTGATCATGTATATGCGTTTGGGTTGGGTTGTTGGTAATGCAGGTTTAATTGGTGCCATTGTTATTATTGTTGTTGCGCATGTTATTGCTATTACAACAGGTTTAAGTGTTTCATCAGTTGCAACAGACAAAAAAATTGGAGCCGGAGGTATTTACTACGTGCTATCCCGAAGTATGGGAATTCCCATTGGTGGTTCCATTGGTATAGCAATTTATATTGGAACAGCTTTTTCTATTGCTTTATATTTAATTGGTTTTGCAGAGAGTTTTAATGGATATTTTGGTTTTGGAATGTCTGTAAATGCCTTTAGAATAACTGGTACCATTGCGCTAATAGCTATTACAGCCTTAGCATTGATAAGTACATCTGTAGCATTAAAATCGCAATTTTTTATACTGGCAGCCATTATCATTTCATTGGTTTCTATCTATTTTGGAACAACAGAATTTACACCTGAAACTGTACCTATGTTTGCAACCAAAGATGCCGTTTCTTTAGAAATTGTATTTGCCATATTTTTCCCTGCCGTTACCGGTTTTACTGCCGGTATTGCAATGAGTGGTGATTTAAAAAATCCTAAACAATCTATTCCATTTGGTACTTTATCAGCCATTGGTGTAGGACTAATAGTTTATATAGGGCTTGCTGTTTTTATGGCCTATAATATCAATTCAGAGGTATTAAAAACAGATTATAATATTTTAATGAAAATGGCCTTTTTTGCTCCGGCAGTTGTAGCCGGAATTTGGGGAGCTACTTTATCTTCGGCTTTGGGAGGAATTCTTGGTGGTCCGAGAATTTTGCAAGCCATGTCAATAGATAAAGTGACACCTAAAATATTTGGCAAAGGAAAAGGGGAAAATAATGAACCTGTAAATGCATTATTTATGGTTTTTATTATTGCAGAAGCAGGTATTTTAATTGGAGAATTAGATGTTATCGCTCGTGTGGTTTCTATGTTTTACCTAACAGCTTATGGCTTTATTAATATTTCTTATTTCCTGGAAAGTTGGGCAAATCCTGATTTTCAGCCTACATTTAAAATTAAACGCTGGATAGGTTTACTTGGTTTTATTGCCAGTTTTGGAGTAATGTTTAAGTTAGATATGTTTGCAATGCTTGGTGCTTTAGCTGTTGTTGGAGGCTTGTTTTTTTGGTTACAACGAAAAGAAGTAAAATTACAATCTAATGATGTGTGGCGAAGTGTTTGGGAAAATGTTGTTAATACAGGTTTAAAAAAAATTGATGCCGGGGTTGATGAAAACTCTAATTGGAACCCGAATATTATTCTGTTTAGTGGAGCAAGTGAACATCAACATTTTTTATTAGAATTGGGTAAAACTGTATCTGGTCGTACAGGAATAGTTACTAATTTTAAATTGATTCTAGATAGAGAAAATGATAAACCTTTACGAAAAACAGAACAGATTGTAAGAGATGATAACTTTAAAGAGCTAGGCATATTTGCAAGACAAATAAAGGTTGATAATATTTATAAAGGTATCACAAATATTGCCTCAACTTTTGGGTTTTCTGGTGTTGAGCCAAATACCATAATGCTGGGCTGGCCTAAAGGTTTGGAGAATTCTGTTGAATATTCTAAAATGACGGAAACACTATTGCTGTTAGATTATAATTTATTGTATTTAGATTTTGATAGAAAAACAAAATTTGGCAACTATCAAACAGTTGATTTATGGTGGCGAGAAACGGATAGCAAGAATGCTGAAATGATGTTAAATATTGCACGATTTATTATTGCATCTCCAAAATGGAATAACACAAATATCAGGGTTTTGTTTGTAAATAATAACAATGTTGATAAAGATATTATATATTCAAAAATTGCGAAATTGGTTGAAGATTTAAGAGTAAACGTTGAAATTAAAATAATCAATAATGCTGTTGAACAAAAAGCATTTTATGATCTAATTGAGGAGCATTCAGCAACTACAGATTTAACAATATTAGGAATACCAAATTACAAAATTGAAAAACAAGCCGAATTTATAGTTAAAACAAATCATTTATTTGAAGCTATTGGATCTACGCTATTGGTTAAAGCTGCCAACAATTTTAATGTACTTGACCTAGACTTTAATAAAAAAGAATAGAGATATTTTATATAAAATTCTGTTACATAAGTATCTTAACTTTGTTCATTTCAAAGTAATTTTGTTTTATCATTCAAATAAAATATAGTGAGCGATCAATACAAAGGATATTTACTGGCATTTGTTTCTGTTATAGCAGTTTCAAATGTTTATATTTTTAGCAAAGCAGCTTTAAATGAGGTTTCTCTGGCACAATTTGGTGTGTTTTGGTTTGGATTTGGTTTGATTTGGATAAGTATTTTTGCTATTAAAAATAAATCGTTCGCTATTTTAAAATCTTTTGGGCGAAAAACTTATGGACTGTTTATAATTCTAGGGCTTATTGAGCTTGTTGCAACAACTTTTTTCTTTAAATCTATCAGTACAATTCCAAATCCCGCTATCACTTCTTTTTTAGGAAATATCTCACCGGTTTTTGTGCTAACATTAAGTTTTATTTTTTTAAAAGAGAGATTAAATGCATTAGAAATTTTCGGAGTAATTTTAGCTCTTGCAGGAGCATTTATTATTGGATATAAAGGAGGTTCCAACTTGAAAACTATGTTTATAGACGGTACACAATATATAGTCTATTCCACCTTTTTATTTGCTACTGTTTCGGTAATATCTAAAAAATATATTACAACTCTTTCCCCTATTTTAATAACTCTAAACAGAGCTTTATTTTTATTTATATTTTCATTGATCTTTATGTTTTATCAAGATCTAAGTTTTAATATTCCAATAAGTGCTATAAAAAATATTTTTATTGGTTCAATTTTAGGTCCGTTTTTAACTGCTGTAACCGGATTATTGGCATTACAATATATTGATCTATCTAAAAAAGCAATGATATCAAGTACCAAATCATTTTTTATTTTAATTGGGGCTTATTTATTTTTTGGTCAATTCCCAAAACCTTATGAAATTTTTGGTGGTATTCTTTCCATATTTGGAGTAGTAATGATAATTTTTGGAAAAATGAAATTTAGAAAAAGTTAATAGAGGTCAGTAGATAAGCACATAAAAAATTACAATTTAAAGTGCTAAATATAAGTTGAGTAAATTTTAATTCCTTGTCAGTTCGAGCGTAGTCGAGAACGGTAGAGGTTTCAAAGGAGGTCTCGACTGCGCTCGACCAGACAGTTAGCCTTAAA